>DASQSQ010000100.1:0-10803 GCA_035642315.1 Mycobacterium sp. | reverse complement strand
CCCACGGAATGACCCATCACAAAATCCGGGCCCAAACCCCAGGACCGCAACAACGTGAATAATGCGGTCTCAACCGCGAACAACGCCGGTTGAGCGAACTCGGTGCTGTCGAGCAGACCCTGATCATCGCCCCAAACAACCCGGCGCAGCGGCACTCGCAGATGCCGATCCAACTCGTCGGCCACCGCGTCAAAAGCCTGGGCGAATACCGGCAACTGGTCGTACAACTCGAGGCCCATCCCGATCGACTGCGAACCCTGCCCGGGGAACACCATCACCGTCTTGCTTACCGACCCCGCCCGGCCAATCATCACGCCGGCACCCGGCTCACCGCGGGCGACCGCGTCCAACCCCATCATCAACTGCTGGCGATCGGCGCCCACCACTACTGCTCGATGCTCGAACACCGACCGCCGCGCCAACGACCACCCCACATCGACCGGGTCCAGTGGTTCGTCGGCTTGCACGTGAGCCAACAATCGTTCCGCCTGCGCGGTCAATGCCTCAGCCGATCGAGCCGAAACCACCCACGGCAGCGCCGACAACCCCATCTGGTCAGGTCCACTGGGAGTTGCTGTGCCGCTATTACTTTCGGTTGCGTTGGCCGGGGCTTGCTCCAAGATCACATGAGCGTTGGTGCCGCTGATCCCAAACGATGACACGCCTGCCCGGCGCGGACGCCCGTCGGCCGGCCAGCCCCGAGCCTCGGTCAACACCGACACCGCCCCGCTCGACCAATCCACATACGGGGAAGGAACATCGACGTGCAACGTCGCCGGCATCACCCCATAGCGCATCGCCTGCACCATCTTGATCACGCCAGCCACCCCGGCCGCGGCCTGAGTGTGAGCCATATTCGATTTGATCGAGCCCAACCAGAGCGGGCGCCCCGGTGGGCGGTCTTGCCCGTAGGTGGCTAACAGCGCCTGCGCCTCGATGGGATCACCCAATGTGGTGCCCGTGCCGTGGGCCTCCACCACATCCACGTCGGCCGCGGTCAACCCCGCGCTGGCCAGCGCCGCCCGAATCACCCGCTGCTGGGATGGCCCATTAGGTGCGGTCAAGCCGTTAGAGGCGCCATCCTGATTGACCGCGCTACCGCGCACGACCGCCAACACCGAGTGCCCCAGCCGTCGCGCATCCGACAACCGCTCGAGCACCACGACCCCGGCGCCCTCACCCCACGCGGTCCCATCAGCGGCGCCGGCAAACGACTTACAGCGCCCATCAGCGGCCAATCCTCGTTGCCGACTAAACCCGACGAAAACCGCGGGCGACGAGTTCACCGTCGCTCCACCGGCCAACGCCAAATCGCATTCCCCCGACCGCAACGACTGCGCCGCCCAATGCAGGGCCACCAACGACGACGAACACGCGGTGTCCACCGATACCGCCGGACCCTCCAGCCCCAACACATACGCCACCCGCCCCGAGGCCACGCTCGGCGCCGAACCGGTCAGCCGATACCCCTCCAACCGGTCGACGTCCCCGCTTCCATAGCTTTGCCCCAAGATCCCGGTGAACACTCCGGTCGCCGAGCCCCGCAAAGATGTCGGTTCAATCCCGGCGTGCTCCAAGGCCTCCCAGGAGCACTCCAACAACAATCGCTGTTCCGGATCCATCGCCAATGCCTCGCCCGAGGCGATCCCGAAAAACCCGGCATCAAAACCGGCCACGTCCGCGAGAAACCCGCCCTGCCGCGCATAGGTCTTGCCCGTCGCGTCTGGATCAGAGTCAAACAACCCCTCCACATTCCAACCCCGATCGGTGGGAAACTCCGACACCACATCCCGGCCCCCCACCACGACCTCCCACAGGGCGCGTGGGGAATCCGCCCCACCCGGGAACCGGCACCCCATCCCCACCACGACCACCGGCTCATCAGCTTTCGCTGCGGAAGGCGGCGCGACCCGCCTGGCCGATCCAGAGAGTTCAGCGTCCAAATACCGAGCTAGTCCGGTAACCGAGCCGTAGTCCCATCCGATCGTGTCGGGTAGCCGCAGACCCGTCACCGCCGTCAATCGATTACGAAGTTCGACGGTCATTTGCGAGTCGAAACCCAGCTCGGCGAAGGTAAGGTCCGGATTTACCGACTGATGGCCAGGCTCACCCAATATTTTCGCGGCCTCTGCACCGACTGCCTCCACCACCAGCCGGTGACGTTCTTCCTGCAAAACGGCCAACCGCTCGTTAAGCGTCACGCCGCCGGGGTTTTCCACAGCATCGATGCTCGATGCCGGTGCGTGGAAGTCCCAAAGTGGTTTTGCCGGGCTCTCCGCGCGAAGCGCACCTCGCAACAACTTTCCGTTCGAGGTTCGAGGAAGTCGTTCAACGATGGCAAACCGATGCGGCACCTTGAATGCAGACAGATGGGTGAGCAATCGGCGGTGAATGTCGCGAATAACTGATTGCTCGACGAATTGGCCGCTCGTCGGGACCAGAAACGCCTGCAATGCCCCCGCTCCGGTGGACTCCCTTACTGAGACCACCGCAGCTTCGGCCACGTTGTCGTCCTCAACGATGAGTCGCTCAACCTCGGTTGGATTAACGTTGAGGCCCCCGACAATCTCGGTATCGTCCGCGCGGTACCCGTAGGTAACCCATCCGTCGCCGTCGATGCAAACCCGATCCCGCGTGTCGAGCCAATCCCCATTCCTCAGAGGATCTGCGGGACGGTTCCAGTAGCCTGCAGCAATCGACGGTCCCCGGACCCATAGGTCGCCCTCAACCCCTGGTTCGGCGGTTGCGCCATCCGGCGCCACCACTCGAATCTCATACGGTTGAAGAACTTTTCCAAGGGTCCCCAGACGCCATTCGTCGACGCTGTTCGACACGAATGTCTGCCCGACCTCAGTAGATCCAATTCCGTCAAGAATGGGGATACCGCCAAAGAACTCCACGAGTCGCTCGCCTAGCCCGACCCCAAGAGCCTCTCCCGCTGATACCACGCATCGGAGCGAACGAAACGAATCGGGATTGCATGTCTCTACAACTCTGGCAAAGAAAGTTGGTACACCGTAAAGCACCGACGGCGTAAATCTCGCACTTAGCTCGGCAGCCAGATCCGCGCTAACCGGCGATAGATTGATTATCGACGAACCACCCGTCGCCAATGGAAACCAGACCGAATTACCCAGACCGTACGCAAAATACATGCGTGCGGTACTCAGCCCGGTGTCTTGGGGAGTGAGCCGCAATGCGTTGCCGCACATAGCCTCAACAAACGTCAAGACATCGCTGTGCCGATGGATCGCAGCTTTCGGTGGGCCCGTAGTACCAGATGTGTAGGTCGCGTACGCAAGAGCGGCGCCACTCACCGGCTCGTAGTGTCCCGGCTCGACTCGGCTCGCATCCGACAAGAGCTCTTCGGCTTCCACGACTCGCGACCGCCCAAACCGCGCGCGCAGAGCGCCAGACGTGACGACAAGCGCTGGCTCCGTGTCGCGTTCGGCAAACGCGTGGTCCTCCGGGTGCAGCTCCGGATTCACGAGGAACGCCAGAATCCCGCGAGCCAGACAGGCTAGCAACAGCTCCACTAGTTCCGGCGAATCCGGAAGGCACAACAGGACTCGGTCGCCGCTGGAAATACCGCGGCTTCTCAGCACTTCCCCAAGACGTGCGGCGCTGTCATGGATTTGGCCATGTGTCACGACGTGCGGCGCGTAGTAAGCGGGCTTGTCAGACCATCCTGCTTCTGATGCCCGATTGGCCAGCAGCCTTGCCAGGTTCCCAGTCATTACTGAATCGCCTCCATCGCAAAAGACCGCGTAGCCTCACAAGTGGTTATCGAGGATCGAAGGTCGACGTTACTGGGTTGCCGTTAGCAGTGATCGGGTTCGTCTTACGGAGCATCTTGGAACACTTTTCGAAGAAAATACTCGGTGATAATAATCGCTGGTTGTCCTCCGGTAATGACCCGATACCGGCGGGCAGCAATTCTCGGTTCCGAATTCTGATATCCAGCAAGTGCGAGCCAACCAGGCGGCGGTCCTATCCAGACTTTAGCCGCTTCCTTGAAGGTTTCAAGGCAACTAGCGTCGATAATCTCACCAATAGGACGCTCTGTCGTTGTCAAGCTTGTCGTAATCGCGGAAGGCAACAAATCAATGGCAATCAACGACTCCGCAGCTACAAATGCGTGCCCTGAACTCCGGCCCTTGAGCAAGATCTGACGCTGAAGAACCCGGCCGCTCGGTAAATGCTCCGAACCGGGTATCCTCGGCGCCCTGCCGTGAACCTGCTGCTCGACAATCTGCACGACGATCTCATCGTTAGCGACCATGCCGAGCACCCGAGTGAGGGTGCCGTTGCTTGCTATCAATATCCGGAGGTCACGATTGAGCTTTCGAATTTCGTCATCGGGTAGAAAGCACTCGATCGCGTCTGGACCAGCCCAGCATCCGAGTCCGGCTTGCTGGTGAATGTCCGCCGTCATGCTGGAAGGTCCAAGTGCGTGGATTCACAACTTGGGTAACGCTCGGCGCCGGCCGTACGTGGGCACCTACCGCTGCCGGTAATCGGAATCGAGCCCTGCGCTACCAGAACGAGATCCGCAACGCGCGGACCTCCCCGTATCGGTTGTTTCGCCACTGACCATCTCCCTGTCGCCCCTCGTGCCCCTCATGCCCCTCGCCCCTCGTGCCCCTCTTGCCTCTCTTGCGTGTCTCGGCACGAGGAGTTTAAAGCAACTGCCCCACCGATTGTGTCGCAGAATCATCGCGTCCTCGACTCGGGGCTTGACCTTGTGCCAACGCGCCGGTCAGCTTCACGCTCGGGCCGGCGGGTCCAAGTCCCCGGCTACCTCAACGCACACCGCGAGGGCACCGGCGCCGACGTGTAACGCAAGCACCGGGCCCAGATCGGTGATGACCGCCGGTTCACACCTCGGCAACCGTTCGGTCAGCGCGGCGACCAGGTCGGCCGCTCCGTCGGGGTTCGCGACGTGATGCACCGCGATCGTGGCCGAACGCTCCCCGACTACGTCACCGACCCGGTCGATCATCGTAGCAACTGCTTTGCTGGCGGTGCGGACCCGTTGCGCCAGAACGAGTTTGCCGTCGTCGATGCGCAGCAGCGGCTTGAGCGACAGCTTGGTGCCCAGCCAGGCGCCTGCACCACCGATGCGCCCGCTTCGGCGCAGGTTGTCCAGCTGGTGGACGACGATGAAACCGTGGTTGCGGCTCACGGCACCGGCCGCGGCTTCCGCAACCGTGTCCAGGTCGGCACCGTCGGCCGCTGCCCGGGCGGCGGCCAGCGCGACAAAGCCGGTATTCATCGCGGTCGATTTCGAGTCGATCACCCGAATCGCTGAACCGATCTCGGCGGCAGTGGTCTGGGCGGCGCCGAAGGTCCCCGATAGCGCCGCCGAAAGGTGCACCCCCACTACCCCATCGCCGCCGCTGTCGGCCAGTGCTTGCCGGTAAACCTCGTCGAGTTCTGCCGGCGTGGCTGCGGCGCTGGTCGCCTGCCTGATGTCGTGAATGTCATCCGGGACGTCATCCACGCCGTCACGCAGGTCCTGGTCATCGATCAGGATGTGCAAGGGCACCTGCCGAATTCCCCACTGCGCACGCAGATCCGCGGGCAGGCGCGCTGACGAGTCAGTGACTACCACAACAGGCATATGAACTCAGCCGCGCGGATTCTCGGTTGTCACGCCGGCTTCGGCCAGACCCTTGAGCATCAATTCCGCGACCGCCTGGTGAGCTTCGAAGTTCCAGTGGATACCGTCGGGGTTACCGCGACCACTCATAACGTGCTCGCCGACAGCGGCTTTCAGGTCAACCAGCGGAATGTTGTGCTGCTGAGCCCATTGGGTGATCGCTCCGACCGTGCCAGCCCGGCCGTGATGGGCCTTTCCGTAGGTCTCGGCGATGTGCACCGACGGCAGCGACGCCACAATCGGGATCCCGGGTCGGTTGAAATCGATTGCGCCGCGGGTCTGTTCGAGATACTCGGCAGACAGGTGGGGTGGCAGCGCGGCTCTGGCCACTGGCGACAGTCGCGGCTGCACCCAGCCGTAGCCGTCGCGGGCCCATCGCCGCAGCCACGGCGGTCGCACGTAACGGATGAACTCACGCAACGCCGTCGGCAAGGGCGACGGCAGCGAATCCATTCCGCCCGTCGCGAAGATCACTGCTCCAGCACGGGGCAGCGCCGCCCAGGCCCGCGGGTCCTGAGTCGCAGCCCACCACACATCGCGACACGTCCAGCCAATTCGGCCGATCAGTTCCAGATCCCAACCTAGCTGCGCAGCAACAAGATTGGGCCAGATGCGTGGGTCGTCTGCGGGCAGACCACCGGCCGGTCCGTAGTAGGCCAGTGAATCAGCGAAGACCAGTAGCGCCGGACGCGGCCGTTGCTCAGAGGACATCGCCGGCGACCTGTGCCGAAGCGTTCCAAACGTCCAGGCGCCACCGAATGTCATCGGTGTCTTCGGCGGAGTGGCCCGCCAGCTGCGTCCAGCTGGCGTTGCCCATGCCGCCCAGCGCGGGCCAGTTGACAACCGGCAGCCGCAGCAGCGCTGCGGTCAGGGCCGCGATCAGCCCGCCATGCGCGACCAGCACCACCGGCCGCTCCGACTCGTCGTCGGCACCCCATTCGGGCTCACCAGCGACCAGCTCGGCGATCAGCGGCAGGCTGCGCCTGGCCACATCGACCCTGCTCTCGCCTCCGTGCGGCGCCCAGGTGGCGTCCTCGCGCCAGGCCAGCCGGGCGCCCGGTGCTTTCGTGTCGATCTCGGCGTGCGTCATGCCCTGCCAGTCGCCGAGGTGGGTCTCGCGTAACCGGTGGTCGACCCGCACTGGCAAGCCCGTGCGCTCTCCCAGCGCGACGGCGGTGTCGTAGGCGCGTCGCAGATCCGAGGACACGATGAGCAGCGGCTGGCGTTTGGCGAGCGCCTCGGCCGCGGCGACCGCCTGCGCCCGGCCCAGCTCGGTCAGCTCGGTGTCCAGCTGGCCCTGCATCCGGCTGCCGAGATTGAAGTCGGTTTGCCCGTGCCGCAGCATCAGCAGGCGGCGCGTCGTCATGACCGGCTCGCAGAGTCCGCAGACAAATCCACCGCCACCACCGGGCAGTCACCCCAAAGCCGGTCCAGCGCATAGAAATTGCGTTCGTCTTGGTGCTGAATGTGCACAACGATGTCGACATAGTCCAGCAGCGTCCAGCGGCCTTCGCGGGTACCCTCGCGGCGCGCGGGTCTATAGCCGGCCCGCCGCATCTTCTCCTCGACCTCGTCGACAATTGCGTTGACCTGCCGCTCGTTGGACGCCGAGGCGATGACGAAGCAGTCGGTAATGACCAGCTGACCGGAAACGTCGATGACCACGACATCATCGGCAAGCTTGGATGCCGCCGCGCGCGCGGCGACGGCGGCCATCTCGATCGCCTCCGGGTCGGCCGTCATGAGTGGTCCCCGGGTTTGCGGTAGAGCTCGCGCTTGGAGATGTACTGCACGACGCCATCGGGCATCAGGTACCACAACGGACGGCCCTCCTCGGCGCGTCGACGGCAGTCGGTCGACGAAATGGCCAGCGCCGGTATTTCGACGAGGGTCAACGCGTCGTCGGGCAGCCCGTCGAGGACATCGGCGAGATGCTCGCTGCCCAGCTCATACCCGGGTCGGCTGACCCCGACGAACCGCGCCATCGCGAAGAGTTGGTCCAAGTCCTGCCACGACAGGATGGCGGCGAGCGCGTCGGCCCCGGTGATGAAGTACAAGTCGGCATCGGGGTTGAGCGCCTGCAGGTCCCGCAGGGTGTCCTTGGTGTAGGTGAGCCCGCCGCGATCGATGTCGACCCGGCTCACCGAGAAACGGGGGTTGGCTGCGGTCGCGATCACCGTCATCAGATACCGGTCTTCACCGGCGCTGACCTGACGTTTCTTCTGCCAAGGCTGACCGCTGGGCACGAAGACCACTTCGTCGAGATCGAACAGCGAGGCAACTTCGCTCGCAGCGACTAAGTGGCCGTTGTGGATGGGGTCGAACGTCCCACCCATCACTCCCAGCCGCCGCTTTCGCATGGTTTGCCAGCTTACTGGAGCACTCTGGTGCAGCTCATTCGCGGCGCGTCGTCACATCCGCCTCAGGAGTCCCGGCACGGGCAAAGGCATGATCTGCCCGCCTCTGAGCGATTTCTCTTTGCCGATGTAGCGTCCCCGGAAATTACCGATATCGCGCCCCGGAAACCGGAGTCGCTCAGAGGTGGGCAAATTGTGCATCGCCCCGCCCAGGGGCCCATGGGGCAGCTGTGACGGCGCGGGCCTGGGCGTCAGACCGGCAGCAGCTCGTCGATCACGGCCGCCAGCTGCTTGGCGGAGCGGCATTCGTGCATGGTGATGACCTCTTGGTAACGGGGTACCGCCGAGTCGCCGCTGCCCCACAGGTGCTTGGGCTCCGGATTGAGCCAGTGCGCGTGCCGGCTGGCCGTCACCATGTGCGCCAGCACATCGGTGGCCGGGTCGCGGTAGTTGGTGCGGCCGTCGCCGAGCACCAGCAAGGAGCTGCGCGGTGACAGCACGTTCGGGTGCGCCTGAATGAAGGAGACGAACGCGTTGCCGTAATCACTGTGGCCGTCGCGGGTATAGACACCGGCCTCCCGGGTGATCCGCTGAATCGCGACGGCCAGGTCGGCGTCCGGGCCGAACATGTGCGTCACCTCGTCGGCGGTGTCGATGAAGGCGAAGACCCGAACCCGGGAAAACTGCTGGCGCAATGCATGCACCAACAGCAGGGTGAAGTGG
Source organism: Mycobacterium sp. (assembly GCA_035642315.1). Taxonomy (GTDB): domain Bacteria; phylum Actinomycetota; class Actinomycetes; order Mycobacteriales; family Mycobacteriaceae; genus Mycobacterium. The sequence goes on along the minus strand of DASQSQ010000100.1, from coordinate 2,061 downwards.
CTGAAGCCGGCGACCGACCCGGACACGTCGCACAACACCACCAGCTCGGGCCGCGCCGGGCGCGGTTTGCGCAGCACCAGGTCGATCGGCACGCCACCGGTGGACATCGACTTACGCAACGTTTTCCGGAGGTCGATCGCCCCGGCACGGGCACGGCGCCGACGAGCGGCCAGCCGGGTGGCCAGGGTGCGGGCCAGCGGCTGCACCACCCTTCGCATCGAACGCAGCTGTTCGCCCGAAGCGCGCAAGAACTCGACGTTCTCGGCCAGCTGCGGGATTCCGTACATCTGGACGTGGTCGCGGCCGAGTTGCTCGGCAGTGCGTCGCTTGGTCTCGGTGTCCACCATCTTGCGCAACTGAGTGATCCGCTGCGCAGCAAGAGCTTTGGCGATCTGCTCCTGGGTCGGTGTGGGCTCGTCGCCGTAGGGAGCGAGCAGACCGGCCAACAGCTTGCCCTCCAGCTCGTCCAGCGCCATCGCCTTGAGCGCCTGATACGACGAGTACGACGGGCCGCGGCTGGAGTTGTATTTGCCGTAGGCGTCGACGATTTGCGCGATCATCGCCACTAGCCGCTCATCCATGTCGGCCAGATCGGCGTTGGCGGTGAGCAGATCCAGCAGCATCTGTCGCATCGCCTCGACGTCGTCGGGCGGCAACTGGAGCTCGGGATCGGCCTCGGCCTCTTCGGTTACAACCGCGCGTGCACCCAGCGCGGCGGGCCACCACAGGTCGAACATCGCGTCGTAGGTCTCACGGTGCTCGGGCCTGCGCAACACCGCACAGGCGAGACCCTCGCGCAACACCTCCCGATCACTGAGACCAAGGACCGCCATCACTTTGCCGGCATCCACCGTCTCCGACGGTCCGACCGAAATACCTTGCCCGCGAAGCGCTTCAACGAAGCCAACCAGGTGACCCGGCAGGCCGTGCGGGGCAAGCGGCTGACTGGGGCGAACGCGGCGAACGGCCATTGGTACCGCTTAGTTCAGCCGAAGCTCGCCGGTGGCGCGCTGCTGATCTGACTGGTGTTTGAGCACCACGCCCAACGTCGCGGCGATGGTCGCATCGTCGATGGTGTCCATGCCGAGCGCGAGCACCGTGCGACCCCAGTCGATGGTCTCGGCCACCGACGGCAGCTTCTTGAGTTGCATCCCGCGCAGCACTCCGATGATGCGCACCAACTCATCGGCGATATGTCCGGGCAATTCCGGCACGCGAGATAGCAGAATTCGACGTTCCAGCTCGGGGCTGGGGAAATCGATGTGCAGGAACAGGCAACGACGTTTGAGCGCCTCAGACAGCTCGCGGGTGGCGTTGGAGGTCAGCACCACGAACGGCGCCCGCTCAGCGGTAATGGTGCCCAACTCGGGGACTGTCACCGCGAAGTCGGACAGCACTTCCAGCAGCAGACCCTCGATTTCGATGTCGGCCTTGTCGGTTTCGTCGACCAGCAACACGGTGGGCTCGGTGCGCCGGATCGCGGTCAGCAGCGGGCGGGAGAGCAGAAACTCCTCGCTGAACACGTCCATCTTCGTTTGGTCCCAGTCCCCGGAACCGGCCTGGATACGCAAAATCTGCTTGGCGTGGTTCCACTCGTAGAGCGCGCGGGCCTCGTCGACGCCTTCGTAGCACTGCAGGCGAACCAAACCGGATTCGGTGGCCTGCGCGACGGCCCGGGCCAGCTCGGTCTTGCCGACCCCGGCGGGTCCTTCCACCAGTAGCGGCTTGCCGAGCCGGTCGGCGAGGAAAACGGCTGTGGCAGTGGCGGTATCGACCAGATAGCCGGTTTCGGCCAGCCGCTTACCGACATCGTCGATATCGGCGAACAGCGGGACGGGCCGCGCGGGCACACTCACGTTGTGTTTCTCCTAAGCACCTCAGGCCGGGCGAGTCTGACCGTCTCCCCAGACGATCCATTTGGTCGAGGTCAATTCTGGCAGTCCCATCGGGCCGCGGGCGTGCAGCTTCTGGGTGGAGATACCGATCTCGGCACCGAACCCGAACTGTTCACCGTCGGTAAAGCTCGTCGATGCGTTGACCATCACCGCGGCCGCGTCCACT
>DASQSQ010000099.1:0-5281 GCA_035642315.1 Mycobacterium sp. | reverse complement strand
AACCGGCCGGGCACCTTCTTGCTGGAGTCGGCCGAGAACGGCCGGTCCTGGTCGCGGTGGTCATTCATCGGCGCCGGGGCGCCGTCGGCGTTGACGGTGCGTGACGGCGAGGCCGTGTGGCTCGGCGCGGTGCCGCAGGATGCCCCTACCGGCGGCGATCCGCTGCAAGCCCTGCGTGACACCTGCGAGTTGCTGGCCACCGCTCCGCCACCCGGAATGCCGCCGTTAACGGGCGGCATGGTGGGCTTCTTCGCCTATGACCTGGTACGGCGGCTGGAACGGCTGCCCGAGCTGGCCGTCGACGACCTCAATTTGCCCGACATGCTGCTGCTGCTGGCCACCGACGTGGCGGCCGTCGATCACCACGAGGGCACCATCACGTTGATCGCCAATGCGGTGAACTGGAATGGCACCCAGGAGCGGGTCGATGAGGCCTACGACGACGCGATCGCGCGGCTCGACGTGATGACCGCCGCGCTGAGTCAGCCGTTGCCATCGACAGTTGCCACATTCACCCGACCAGAGCCGCGGCACCGCGCGCAGCGCACCGTCGAGGAGTACGGAGCGATCGTCGAGCATCTCGTCGGTGAAATCGAGCGCGGCGAGGCATTTCAGGTAGTGCCGTCCCAGCGGTTCGAGATGGACACCGACGTTGAGCCGATCGACGTCTACCGGATGCTGCGGGTGTCCAATCCCAGCCCGTACATGTATCTGCTCCACGTCCCGAATGATGCTGGCGGAACAGCATTTTCGATCGTCGGATCCAGCCCCGAAGCGTTGGTGACCGTGCAGGAACGTTGGGCGACGACGCATCCGATCGCCGGAACCCGGTGGCGGGGGCAGACCGAAGAAGAGGACCAGCTGCTGGAAAAGGAGTTACTGCACGACGAGAAAGAGCTCGCCGAGCATCTGATGCTGGTCGACTTGGGCCGCAACGACCTCGGTCGGGTCTGTGTGCCGGGCACGGTGCGAGTCGAGGATTACAGCCACATCGAGCGCTACAGCCACGTCATGCACCTGGTGTCCACCGTGACCGGGATGCTGGCCGAGGGTCGCACCGCTCTGGACGCCGTGACGGCCTGCTTTCCGGCCGGGACGTTGTCCGGCGCACCGAAGGTGCGGGCGATGGAGCTGATCGAAGAGGTGGAGAAGACCCGTCGTGGCCTCTACGGCGGCGTGATCGGCTACCTCGATTTCGCCGGCAACGCCGACTTCGCGATCGCGATCCGCACCGCCCTGATGCGCGACGGCACCGCCTACGTCCAGGCCGGCGGCGGCGTGGTGGCCGACTCCAACGGGCCCTACGAGCACACCGAGGCGACGAATAAGGCCCGGGCGGTGCTCAATGCGATCGCCGCAGCCGAGACGCTGATCGCGCCGGATGCGGATGGGGATGGCCATCGGGATGGCTAAGGCACAGCCCGACCGCGCGGGCCGGCACACCGTCCGCATAGCGCAGGCCCTGCTGGTGGTCGCCGCCGCCGGATTGTGGGCGGCATCCAGGCTGACGTGGGTCGACCTGCGGACTTTCGATGGCCTGGGCCCGCCCAAACTCGTCGCGCTGCCCGGCGCGGCATGGTCGTCGGCGTTGGTCCCATTAGCGCTGCTGCTGCTGGCTACCGCCGTCGCCGCGTTGGCTGTGCGTGGCTGGCCGCTGCGAATGCTCGCGCTGCTGGTGGCCGTTGCCAGCCTGGCAATCGGCTATCTGGCGATCAGCCTGTGGGTCATCCCGGACGTGGCAGTGCGCGGAGCCGATATCGCGCACGTACCCGTGCTGACGTTGGTGGGCAGCCAGCGGCATTACCCGGGACCGGCGATCACTCTGGCGACCGCGATATGCACGCTGGTCGCTGCCGTGCTGCTGATGCGAGCGGCGGCGTCGGCTCACGGCACAGTGACGAAATATCTGACGCCCGCTGCCCGCCGAGCACTGTCGCAGCCCGACGAGAAGACCATGTCTGAGCGAATGATCTGGGATGCGCTCGATGAAGGTCGCGACCCCACCGATCAACCGCAGGAACCGGATCGCGAAACACGACACGAACCTGACAGCGAGGGTCGGTGACGGACCGCACGCTGACGGTCGCTACCCTTCGAAGGACGCCACCGATCTGCTGGGCAGCCTTAGGGCCACAAAGGGGAAAAGGACCGACATGAGTTCGGCAAACGTGCTCGACTCCATCATCGAAGGAGTCCGCGCCGACGTTGCCGCTCGTGAGGCTGTCGTGAGCATGTCCGAGATCAAGGCGGCCGCCGAGGCGACGCCGGCACCGTTGGATGTCTTAGCGGCTTTGCGCGAGCCCGGCATCGGCGTCATCGCTGAAGTCAAGCGCGCCAGCCCGTCGGCGGGAGAACTCGCGTCGATCTCCGATCCGGCCAAGTTGGCGTGCGCGTACGAGGACGGCGGTGCGCGGATCATCAGTGTGCTGACCGAACAACGACGCTTCAAGGGCTCGCTGGACGATCTCGACGCGGTGCGCGAAGCGGTGTCGGTTCCGGTACTGCGCAAAGACTTTGTGGTCGGGCCGTATCAGATTCACGAGGCACGCGCGCACGGCGCCGACATGCTGCTGCTGATCGTCGCGGCGCTGGATCAGCCTGTGCTGGAGTCGATGTTGGAGCGCATCGAGTCGTTGGGTATGACCGCACTGGTCGAGGTGCACACCGAAGCGGAAGCGGACCGGGCGCTGAAGGCCGGAGCGCGGGTAATCGGCGTCAACGCCCGCGATCTGCGGACGCTGCGAGTGGATCGAGACTGCTTCGCGCGCATCGCACCCGGACTGCCCAGCGATGTGATCAGGATCGCTGAATCCGGGGTGCGTGGCACCGCCGACCTGTTGGCCTACGCCGGCGCGGGCGCTGACGCTGTGCTGGTTGGTGAGGGACTCGTTACCAGCGGCGATCCCCGGGCCGCCGTCGCCGACCTGGTCACCGCGGGCAGGCATCCATCGTGTCCAAAGCCGCCCCGCTAGCCCGGAGACGCATGCGCGGAGATGGTTGAACCATATGAGCCGCTTGCGCGTTGAGCCTTCGTGATGGCAGACATTCCCCCGCAAGCGGGAGGTACCCCCATGCGCCCCTTAGAACTTCCGCGTGCCAGCGCGGCGATCGCAGAGCCCACCCATCACGACCCCGACTCCCGGGGTCATTTCGGTGTGTACGGGGGCCGGTATGTCGCCGAGGCGCTGATGGCGGTCATCGAGGAGGTCACCGCCGCCTACGAAAAGGCGCGCACTGACCAGGAATTCCTGGACGCTCTAGATAAGTTACAAGTGCACTACACCGGAAGGCCGTCTCCGCTATACGAGGCCGCTCGGCTCAGTGAGCACGCCGGCGGCGCCCGCATATTCCTCAAACGAGAAGACTTGAACCACACCGGTTCTCACAAGATCAACAATGTCCTGGGCCAGGCTCTGCTGGCTCGGCAGATGGGCAAAACGCGGGTGATCGCTGAGACCGGTGCGGGCCAGCACGGGGTGGCCACCGCCACCGCCTGCGCGCTGCTCGGGTTGGACTGTGTCATCTACATGGGCGCTGTCGACACGGCGCGACAGGCCCTCAATGTGGCGCGGATGCGACTGCTGGGCGCCGAGGTGGTATCGGTCGAATCGGGCTCGCAGACGCTCAAAGACGCGATCAATGAGGCATTCCGCGACTGGGTCACCAACGCCGACAGCACCTACTACTGTTTCGGCACCGCCGCCGGGCCGCATCCGTTCCCGACGATGGTCCGCGATTTTCAGCGCGTCATCGGGCTCGAGACCCGTGTGCAGATCCAGGATCAGGCCGGCCGACTGCCCGACGCCGTCACTGCGTGCGTTGGCGGCGGATCCAACGCCATCGGAATCTTCCATGCGTTCCTGGACGACCCTGGTGTTCGGCTGGTCGGCTTCGAGGCTGCCGGCGACGGCGTTGAGACCGGCCGCCACGCCGCGACATTCACCGGCGGGTCGCCCGGAGCGTTCCAGGGATCGTTCTCATTCCTGCTGCAAGACGAAGACGGCCAGACCATCGAATCGCATTCGATTTCGGCCGGCCTGGACTATCCCGGCGTGGGCCCCGAACACGCGTGGCTGCGGGATAACGGGCGCGCCGAATACCGGCCGATCACCGATAGCGAGGCGATGGACGCGTTTCGGCTGTTGTGCCGGACGGAAGGCATCATCCCGGCGATCGAGTCGGCGCACGCGGTGGCCGGCGCGCTCAAGCTGGGTGTCGAGATGGGCAGTGGAGCGGTCATCGTCGTGAATCTGTCCGGCCGTGGTGACAAAGACGTAGAGACGGCCGCGAAATGGTTCGGCATCTTGGATGACGCAGCGGACGGCAGCAAGTCTTGACCGTCAAGCAGAGTGAAACAAGCAGCCTGACAGAGCTTTTCAGCGCATGCCGGCATGACAAACGCGCGGCGCTGATCGGCTACCTTCCGACCGGGTATCCCGATGTGCCGACATCGATTGATGCGATGACAGCGTTGATCGAATCCGGATGCGACCTCATCGAGGTCGGCGTGCCCTATTCGGATCCGGGTATGGACGGCCCAACCATCGCGAACGCGTCCGAGGTTGCTTTGCGCGGCGGTGTACGAGTTCGGGACACACTGACCGCTGTCGAGGCGATCAGCGCGGCCGGTGGACGTGCCGTCGTGATGACGTACTGGAATCCGGTGTTGCGCTACGGGGTTGACGCATTCGCGCGCGACCTTGCGGCAGCCGGCGGGCACGGTTTGATTACGCCGGACCTGATTCCCGATGAGGCTGACGAGTGGTTGGCAGCGTCCGACCACCACCACCTGGACCGCATCTTCTTGGTCGCGCCGTCGTCGACGCCGCAACGGTTGGCGACGACGGTCGAGGCATCGCGCGGATTCGTTTATGCAGCGTCGATCATGGGTGTGACCGGTGCCCGCGATGCGGTCTCGCACGCGGCGCCTGAATTGGTGGCAAGGGTCAAGGCGATTTCGGACATACCGGTCGGCGTCGGTCTGGGCGTGCGATCTCGCGAACAGGCCGCCGAAATCGCGGGCTATGCCGACGGTGTCATCGTGGGTTCAGCACTCGTGTCTGCGCTGGCCGCGGGTATGCCAACGTTGCGGACTCTGACAGAAGAACTGGCAGCCGGTGTACGTCAAAGGATTTCCGGATCATGACGACGACTGTTGTCGCATATTTCCCCAGTCCACCCCAGGGGGTGTGGCACCTGGGGCCGGTGCCCATCCGCGCGTACGCGCTATTCATCATCATCGGCATCGTCGCCGCACTACTGATCGGTGATCAACGCTGGG
>DASQSQ010000098.1:0-5846 GCA_035642315.1 Mycobacterium sp. | reverse complement strand
TATTGGGTCGCTAACCCCTCGGCGTATGGCGTCGTCGAATTCAGCGCGGACGGCACCGCGTTGTCGATTGAAGAGAAACCGGCCACGCCGAAATCGCATTACGCGGTGCCAGGACTGTACTTCTACGACAACGACGTAGTAGAGATCGCCCGGAACCTGCGGCCGTCGGCGCGTGGCGAATTGGAAATCACCGAGGTCAACCAGATTTATCTGAACCAGGGCAGGCTGAGCGTGCAGGTGCTCGCCCGTGGCACGGCCTGGCTGGACACCGGGACGTTCGATTCGCTGCTGGACGCCAGCGATTACGTCCGCACCCTGGAACGTCGGCAGGGCTTGAAAGTCAACATTCCCGAAGAAGTGGCTTGGCGGATGGGCTTCATCGACGACGACCAGCTGGCCCAGCGCGCCCACGTCCTGCTCAAGTCCGGCTACGGGAGCTACCTGATGGAGCTGCTGGAACGGCGCTGAAAAGGGCTCGCCTGGCTCAAGGACGTTCAGTCGTGCCGGTGCGAGGGCCATTGCGATGTAACAGGTTAACGACACTCCCACGGATGCCGCGGAGCGCGTAGCCGGCGGTAATGACCGACGCGACAATCAGAACGACAAACAGTGGGAGCCAGCTTTGCCTGTCATGGTCGACGTCCCACCACACCACCGCGAACAAGACCGTGCACAAAAACAACACGATGTCTCGCCAGTTGCCCTGGTAGACGATCGCGGCTTTGCGTAGTTGGCGCCGTTTTTCGTTGGCGACGACGAGATCGTCGATGCGGTCTGCAATGCTGCGCCGTAGCGCGGCGCGCCGGTCCGTCTCATCCTCCGGCAGTCGCTCAAGCAACTCCATGTCCTCTTTGATGCCGGCGCGAAAATCGGTGCCCACGAATTGGCCCGCGGCGGCTGCCAGAAGCACTCCACCCAAAACCGGAGCCGACCCCGACACGATTGCGGCCAGACCAGGCATTCTCATGTCTCCCTTCTGCTGCTAACCGCTTGAGTTCATAGTGGCCAGGTTGCGCCAGAAGTTGGTGAGGCTCTCCGTGCCGCCGAACAGTGTGGTGAAGTTGGTGGAGTCCACCAGGACGATGTCCCCGGCACGTTGTCCGCCCGCGGGCAACCAGACCAGCGCATTGAACTCGGTGTTGCCAGCCGCTGAGAACGGGTGCGGACGATGCGAGTCGATCCGCTGACGGCCGAGCACGCGCACCGAGTCGCTCTCCGGCGCGGTGAGTTCGTAATGCGGAAGATGGGGGTGAAAGTTGAATGTCGTTACACCAGCGAGAAGCCTTGGCGTATCAAGGTCGGGGAACGCGGTCAGCGGCGCAATCTCTTTGGTGCCCTCGACGACGGCCGGGCGCAACCCCCAGGTGTTGTGGACCGGCACATCAAGGCCTTTCATCAACGAGCGGGTGTATTGACCGAACCGCTGTTGCCGCGGTACAAGCGGGTCGCCGTGATGTTGATACTCGATTTGTCGCTGGTCGAAATCATTGGTGAACCCGACGTCGTGGTGGGGGGCCAGCAGCAGGCATGTGCCCTCCCGCTGCAGCCATTCGCGGATGCCCGCGATTTCATCGGGCGCGGCCTGCTGCTCGGACAGGACATGGTCGAGACCGAACACCATCAGCGTGTCGGTGTCCGAAAGAATCCGCTCGTCGATCGGCAGCCGGTAACCGGCTTGGTCGATGCGCTGGAACACCGCGACCGGATGGCCGGTCGCCTCGCCCGCAAGCTGTTGAAACGCCAGCGTCGAGCGGTGGAATAGTTCCAGCGTGCCGGCGATGCCCTGCAAGAAATGGGCAGCGTCGTATTCCGGCGTCTCGTAGTTGGGCCACAACACATTACGGACCTCGGTCATCGTAGAGAACCGGTTGTACATCTCCGCGGGGTCACGCTGGGCTTCCCACGGGTAGTTCCAGGTCCAGTAGATACTGATGCGGCGCCGCCCGCGCGTGTGCTCACGCGGAACATGGCTTTGGTTGTAGGTGCGTGCGGGCGGCGTGCTCATGATGGGCTCCTTAGCTGTCAAGCGTCGCGAGGTACCGAAGTGCCTTCAGACCAGGGAGAAAGAAGTACGCGCCGCCCTTGAGCGTGGTGAAAGCCGGAAGTCCCTTGAGGACCTTACGGATGGGACGTTTGGGGATCTTGTACTCCAGCGTCCCGTCTTGCGTTCCGATAATGGGATCGCGCTCGTTGCCGAGCTCGTGAAAGGTGCGGTCGTTAATCCACACGTTTTGCGCGAACTCGAACTGTCGAACCAGGCTGGCGCAGATGATGAACGCCGCTATGCCTCGGTCCACTCCGTCGTCGGGCGCGCCGTCGGGAAGTGCCGGGCCATACGTCGCGCCGCGGCGGATCATTCGTCGCCGGTTCATGTTCGCCGCCGTATCACGCGGATTGAGGCGACGTGCATGGGCACCCAACGGCACCGCGTAACCATGCGGGTCCATCGTCTTGTAGTCGAAGTCGTTGTTGCGCATGGGATCCGCACCCAGCTGAGGATCATCGCATTCCGGAGCCAGCACCAGCGGGGCCCCGCTTCGCCAGCGGCCCATGAACTTCGCGGCGAGTAGCTCTTGTTCTTCAGCTGTCTCGGCGTGGTCGCGTAGGTAGGCGCGAAACAATGCGACGTGTTCTTGCAGTCGCCGGTATGCCATGAAACAGCCGTTGTGGGACAACACCTCCGGCTGCGGCGGATTGGGAATCTGACCCTCCTCGTCCGGATAGCCGAGGATGAATTCACCCGGTTGTAGCGGTGCGCCCGAGCCCGGCGTCGGCTCCTGCCCACTCCCCGCGATCACCGGTTGCGACAGCCGGTCGCGATAACCGAAGTGATCGTGGGCGTAGTTGAACGGAGGCGTCGCGTTCAAGTCCAGAACCGACAACACGTGCACCCCGGGGCAGCGGGCAACCAGCTTTTCGTGCTCCATGGTGCAACGCCGCCGCTCCGCCTCGTCGCGGGCGAACAAAATCGCGATCGCATGCAAGTCATCGCCGGCCAGACCGCCCACCCAATTGTCGGGATGATTCGGGCCGGTGTCGCCCAGGATGTCGGCGCGGGCGGCCATGCCCTGACGAAACTCGGTGGGGAAACTGTCCAGCGATTTCGCCGGCACGCCCAGTGCCCGAAGGCCGGTCCAGGTGAACGCCAGCGTCACCCAGCGCTTGGAAGCATCCAATGTGGCTTCGACGTCGGCAGCCGATTGTGCACGGTCCACCAGCTCGGAAAGCCAGGCCCGCCCGGCGCTCGCGTTCTCGAACGACAAGAATTCGTAGCGCCCGGTTATCGCCGGCGTGCGAGTCAGCACGATGTGCTGTATGTCGTCGAGATCAAGCATCACTGCATCTGGTCGAGCATGTCCGAGAACGCGGCTTTGAGCCGCAACGCTTTCTTGATCTCGTCGGCCGTGACGTACGGGTACTCGCCGTATTCCAGGAAGCTGGGGACGTGGTGCTCGCGGACGAACTTGGCGAACGCCACGGTGTTGGTCTTCCAGTCTTCGGGGAACCCTTCGAGGTTGGTGAAGACCGTGGTGATGCCGGTCTGGCTGAACAGCGCTACCGCGTCTTCGGTGTATTTGTCGAAGTCCGTATCGAAGATGCCCTGGTATTGAAAATGCAGTCCGGAACCCACATCGAACAGATTCCAGCGAAGGTAATGCAGCCGTAGCGGTGCCAGCACCTCCGGGTTGGCGGCTATCGCTTCCTCAATTTGCTTGCCGTATGCCCGGACGGCTTCTTCGCGTCCTTCTTTGACTTTCGCGATGATCGAGAATCCGTAGCAGGCCGGGGTTCTGGGGTAGACCGGACCGTATCGGCCCCGCTCCAGTTCGAAATAGCCTTCCTTCGGGATGGCCATCGCGGCGGGTGCGCGCCAGGCGTTATCACTCGTGGGCATCGTCGTTCTCCCGTCCACAGTATCCGGTGGGCGGCGGCAACGTTAGCACTCGTTGGAAGGCCCCGGTCGGGTTTCGACAGCACGCCGGCGGCGCGGATTACTGACGGTAGCTGGCCAGGAAGTTGCCCAACCGCTCGATAGCGTGAGTGAGGTCGCGCGACCAGGGCAGCGTCACGATCCGCAGGTGATCCGGTGCCGGCCAGTTGAATCCGGTGCCCTGAGTGACCAGGATCTTCTCCTGCAGCAGCAGATCCAAGACAAGCTGCTCGTCGTCTTGGATATCGTGCACCTCGGGATCCAACCGAGGGAAGGTGTAAAGCGCACCAGCGGGCTTGACGCACGACACCCCGGGGATTTCGTTCAGCTTGGACCAGGCCACGTCGCGTTGTTCGAGCAGTCGCCCACCGGGCAACACCAGGTCATCGATGCTTTGGTGACCGCCGAGGGCGACCTGAATCGCATGCTGGGCAGGCACATTCGGGCACAACCGCATGTTCGCCAACAGGTGGATGCCCTCGATGAAACTGCTCGCGTGCTCCTTGGGTCCGGTGATCGCCAACCAGCCGGCCCGGTATCCCGCGACGCGATAGGCCTTGGACAGTCCATTGAAGGTCAGGCACAACACGTCGGGCGCGACCGATGCCATGCTGATGTGCTTGGCGTCGTCGTAGAGAATCTTGTCGTAGATCTCGTCGGCGAGTAGCAGCAGCTGATGTTTGCGCGCCAATTCGGCCATCTGCGAGAGTACTTCGCGACCATAGACTGCGCCGGTCGGATTGTTGGGGTTGATCACGACCAGCGCCTTGGTGCGCTCGGTGATCTTCGACTCCAAGTCGGCGATATCCGGCTGCCAGCCTTGTGTTTCGTCGCAAAGGTAGTGCACCGGTGTGCCGCCGGCCAGCGATGTCGACGCTGTCCACAGTGGATAGTCGGGTGCCGGGATCAAAACCTGATCGCCGTTGTCCAGCAGCGCCTGCAGCGTCAGCGTGATCAGCTCCGACACACCGTTGCCCAGATACACATCATCGACGTCGAATCGTGGGAAGCCGTCGACGAGTTCGTAGCGGGTGACCACTGCGCGCCGCGCCGGCAGGATGCCCTTGGAGTCCGAGTAGCCCTGCGCGTAGGGCAGCGCCTGGATCATGTCGCGCATGATCACGTCGGGTGCTTCGAAGCCGAACGGCGCCGGGTTGCCGATGTTCAGCTTGAGGATGCGGTGTCCCTCGGACTCCAGTCGCGCGGCGTGATCGTGTACCGGGCCGCGGATCTCGTAGAGCACGTCCTGCAGCTTCGAGGACTGCGCGAACGTACGCTGGCGGGGCTGATGACCCGTGGTGTGCCAGGGCAGCTGATGCGTAGTCACATCAATATGGTGCCATGACTGTCTAATTATTAATGCCTAAATGCGCCTGATCAGCGCTTTCCCGGCGGACGTGCGCCTCGGGCGATGCCCAATCCTTTAACCGGCGCAGCGGGTGCTTTGGTCTCGCCATCCTGATCCGCGGACTTCGGCGCTTCCTTTGCCTGCGGCGCAGGCTCAGGCGTTGCGGCAGGCTCTGGCGTCGCGACCGCGGGTCGTGCGGCGGGAGCGGCCTTTTTGGCGCCGGGTCGCTTGGCGCCGGCGGCGATGCCCAGACCCTTGACCGGAGCGGCCGGCGCCTTGGCTTCCGGAGTCGCAGCTGCCGGTTCGGCTTTCGCCTCGGGCTGCGCGACAGGCGCGGATGGTGTTGGGGCAGCGGCCTTCTTAGCGCCGGGTCGCTTGGCGCCACCGGCGATACCCAGACCGGTGACAGCCTTGGTGGCCTTCTCCTCGGTGGGTGCGGCGGCTTCCGGTGCGGCGGTCTGCTCCTTTGCCGGAGCGGTCGCGGTGGCCGCCGATGCTTTCGGGGCAGCCTTTTCGGCGTGCTCGGCCGCTTCTTTGGCAGCGGTGCCCTTTTCCGGCAGCTTGACC
>DASQSQ010000097.1:0-4360 GCA_035642315.1 Mycobacterium sp. | reverse complement strand
TTCGGCTTCTACCACAACCTGATGGGCTTCCCCAAGGTCACCGTGGGAGAGATCAGCGGCTACGCGCTCGGCGGCGGATTCGAAATCGCGTTGATGACAGACATCTCGGTGATCGCGCGTGACACCAAGATCGGCATGCCGGCCACCCGCTTCCTCGGGCCCGCGCTCGGCAGCCTGCACATGTTCTTCCATCGGTTGGGGCCGGTGTTGGCGCGGCGGCTCTTGTTGACCGGCGACATCATCGAGGCCGGCACGATCGAGCACCTGGGAATCTTCACGGACACTTGCGATCCCGGTCTCGTTCCGGCTCGGGCCCGGTACTGGGCGGAGAAGGCCGCGAAGATGCCGGCCGACGGCGTCGTGATCGCCAAAGAAGCTTTTCGGCTCGTCGAGCAGAGCCAGGCTTACCAGGGTGAGGAAGTGGCCAGCTATCTGTTCCATGCGTACGGCACCAACCTGCAATTCGCGCCGGGGGAGTTCAACTTCGTCAAGACCCGAGCGCAGCACGGCACCAAAGAGGCGTTCCGGTTGCGCGACGAGCACTTCGACGTACCGGAGCCTGACTAGCGAGACTTGGCTCGCCCTCCGGAAGACGGTGACTTGCGTTGCCGCGGTGATGTCGACTTGCTTTGCCGACCAGACGATTTCGACCGCTTCTCGATGAGCTGGGTGGCGTGGTCGAGGATGCAGTCCAAGCCGTAGTCGAAGTTGTTGTCGTCGGGCGCCCCGATGTGGTGACCCTTCGCAGTCATTTGTGCCAGCAGGGGCGCGATTTCGGGATCGATGACCATCGCGCCCTCGATCGTGCGTGCGCCGTTCTCCGTCGCCTCGTTCTTCTCCTGCAGTCGATGCAGCACCACCGAACCACGCACGTGCACCGAAACCGCGGAGTAGGTGTCGAAGGCTTCTTCCGGCGACAGTCCCGCCTCGACCAGACCGGCGATCGCCTTCTCGATCTCCTGAACTCCGAGCCGAGCCGCTCGGGGGCTCAGCGCCGACCTGATCAGAATGAGATCGCACAGGATCGGGTTGCCCATGAACGTTTTCCGCATCGAGCGAGCGTGATTGCGCAGCGTCTCACGCCAGTCGCTGGCTTCGACATATGGAGTGGCGAACACATACTTGCGCAAGGCGCGGTCGGTCATCGCGTTGAGCAGATCGTCCTTCTTGCGGAAGTACCAGTAGATGCTGGTGACCCCCACGCCGAGATGCTTGCCGAGCAGCGGCATGCTCAGGTTGTCGATCGACACTTGCTCGGCGAGCTCGAACGCGCCGCTGATGATGTCATCGGGATTGATGGACCCGCGTTCGCGTCGCTGACGCTTCTCGGCGGTTGCTTGCTTGGCCACTGCGGCCACCTCCATCAAGATCAATGCTGCGCGTGCCGTTCCGGTCTCGCGACCGGCGGAGTCGAATCTACCGGGAGTTGCCCGGTGATCTGCGATTACGCAGCCGTGTCGCCATTCCCGTCTGCTACTGTAATACCCACCGTAGGCTTTTTGATACGCATGGCGGTAAGCGAAGGATAACCGGGCATTTGCCATGGATTTAGGGCTGACAAACGCCACCGCGGTCGTCGTGGGCGGTGGCCGCGGCATGGGACTGGCCGCCGCGCGTTGCCTGGCAGACGACGGCGCGCGGGTTGCGATTGTCGCCCGGTCCCAAGCTGACCTCGACCGCGCGACCGAGGACCTGACCAGTCGAGGCAGCCCCGACGCCCTCGGCCTGGTAGCCGACATCCGCGACGACGATCGTGTCAACAGTGTCTTCACCGAGCTCGGCGACCGGTGGGACGGCGAACTCAATGTGCTTATCAATGCGGTCGGCCCCGGTGCTGTCGGCAGCTTCGAAGACCTCACCGACGAGCAGTGGGGCCAGGCCTTCGACGACGGCGTCATGGGCATGGTGCGCTGCGTGCGTTCGGCCCTTCCGCTGCTTCGGAAGGCGGCGTGGGCGCGCATTGTCAACTTCTCGGCGCACTCCACGCAGCGCCAAAGCGTCATACTGCCGGCCTACACCGCGGCCAAGGCGGCGCTGACCAGCGTTTCCAAAAACTTGTCACTGCTGCTGGCCAAGGACGAGATCCTGGTCAACGTGGTCTCCCCGGGCAGCATCGCGTCCGAGTCGCTGGTCGGCTGGGCCACCTCGGTCGGGGTTGACGGTAACGACCCCTATGCGCTGATGGACGCCATCGCCAAGCACTTCGGGCATCCGGCACATCTGCCACGGGCCGGGCTGCCGGACGAAATGGGTTCGGTGGTGGCATTTTTGGCGTCGCGCCGCAACTCTTACATGACTGGAGCGAACATCAACGTCGACGGCGGTTCGGACTTCACCTGACGCTCGCCGACTGGAAAGGAGTCGACTATGGCCACGGCACGCGAGGCCCGCGCTTGGGCGCGCAGCGCTTTGCGGGGGATCGGCGATTCCCTGTACACCCCGTTCTGCGGCACCGACGGTGACGACATCGACTGGGACGCGTATCGGACGCTGGTGCGCTACTGCGTCCGCGATCTTGGGCATCCGATGTTGTGGTGCACCAGCGGTATCGCGGAGTTCTGGTCGCTGACGCTCGATGAGCGAAAGCGCTTGCTGGAGGTCGCAATCGAGGAAGCCAGAGCCGCGAACCCGGACGTCGTGGTGCAGGCCTGCACCGCCGCCATGTCGGCGAAGGACTGCCTAGATCTGACGCTGCACGCGCAGCAGGCCGGTGCCGACATCGCCTACATCCAGACCCCGATGATGGAGGCGCACGGCGGTGAAGGCGTGCTGAGGTTCTTCAAGTACATCGCCGCGCGCACCGACATCGCTTTGGGCATGTTCAACTCTCCGTCGTCGGGCTACGTGTTGACACCGGCCGAAAGTGCGCGGATCTACGACGAGGTGCCCGCGGTGTGCGCCACCAAGGAGGGCGCCTTCCGGCCGGAGGCGAGCCGCCGGCTGCACGAGTTGGCGCCAGCCCTCGCGGTCTGGGAATGCGACAGGACGGTCTACCGTGCCGGGTGGTTGCGGGCCGGGATCGTCTGCCCCGCGCAATTGGGCACGGCCGGCTACCTGTTCGAGACGCCGCAGCGGCGGCTGTTCTCCGAATACTGGGAGCTGGTGTTCAACGACAAGCTCCTCGAGGCGATGGATTACGGGCGTGAATCCGGGATGGACCAGTTCGACCTGGACATCGGGTCGTGGTGGACCTGCTACCCCGGGCGCGCCGATTACTTCACCCACTGGGGTGGCGCGTTCAAGTACGCCGCGTCGATACTCGGCCTGCCGATCGGCGCCTACCCGCACTCCCGACCGCCGCAAGCAGAGTTGCCGCCGGAGGCCAAGGCTCAGATCGAAAAAGCGTATCGACGGTTAGGGCTTGTCGACGCGTAGCGACGTTGTGGAATGCTGTACCGATAGGTATACAGTATGGACATAAACTTCGCTGAAGTTGTCGCCTGAACCTGGGAGGAATCGCGCAGATGACCACCGCCGACGACGTCGTCGCCGACCCCGCCCAGGACGAGGCGGTCATCTACGAGGTGACCGCGAGCGGTGTCGCGGTGCTGACGTTGAACCGGCCGGATCGACTCAACACCTGGGGCGGTGACATCGCCACCGCGTTTTACGCGGGATTGGATAGGGCCGAGGAGGATCCGGACGTTCGAGTGATCGTGCTGACCGGTCGCGGCAAAGCGTTCTGCGCCGGCGCCCAGCTCGGCTCGATGGGGAGCGTCGCCGGCTCCATTGCAAAGACCGACGAGGGCAAGTTGGCCAGCCTCGTCGGGGAGCGGCAGCCCTATCACTTGACGACGCTGTGCAAGCCGGTCGTCGCGGCCATCAACGGATCCTGTGTCGGTATCGGTCTGACCCAGGCGCTGATGTGCGACGTGCGGTTCGCCGCAGCCGGTGCCAAGTTCGCCGCGTCATTCTCGCGTCGCGGACTGATCGCGGAATACGGTGTCTCCTGGATACTTCCGCGACTGACGGGGTGGGGCGTCGCACTCGATCTGTTGTTGAGCGGCCGGACCTTCCTCGCCGATGAAGCGGCAGACCTGGGGCTGGTCAAAGAAGTGGTCCCGCCCGAGCAGCTGATGAAGCGCGCCATGGAGTACGCCGAAGACATCGCGCAACACTGCTCGCCGGCATCTATGGCCATCATCAAGCGACAGACCTACGGTGATGCCATGCGCGAGGTAGTGCAAGCGAGCTCACGGGCCGAAGCCTTGCTACACGAGTCGCTGCAACGACCCGATGTCATCGAAGGGATCACCAGCTTCCTCGACAAGCGGGCGCCTAGTTTTCCCGGGCTGAGCGCTTCGAACGGTATCGGAAAGGACGATCATGGCGACCTTGAGCTATAAGGCGATCGACGTCG
>DASQSQ010000096.1:0-3350 GCA_035642315.1 Mycobacterium sp. | reverse complement strand
CTTCGGGTTCGCCGCGCGGATGTGTTCGACGTCGAACTTGTGCTTCTGGCGTTGCGCGGGCATGTAGTTCGTCAGGAAAACGTCGGAGGTCTTGGCCAGTTCGTAGATCACTTCTTGGCCGCCCGGCGTGGAGACGTCGATCCCGACGCTGCGCTTGCCCCGGTTCGGGTGCTCCATCAGCGGATGCCGGTCCGGGTTGACCTGGATGCCACCCATGTTGAGGAAGCCGCGCTGGGTGTCGCCGCGCACCGGGTGCTCGACCTTGATCACGTCCGCACCCCAATCGGCGAGGATGGCTCCCGCAGCCGGCACGAAGGTGAACTGCGCAAGCTCCAGGACTCGAAAGCCCGCCATTACTTTGACCATTTTGAAACCAACTCAACCCTTCCTCTATTTGGCGTCGAACGTCACTGGAAGGGCGTTGGGTGATCGGAATGGCTGGCCGTAGATGTGCGGATCGTCATCGGTGGCGAGCTTGACGTTTGTCACCCGATCCAACAGGCATTCCAGCGCGACCCGCGTCTCCATGCGGGCCATGTGAAGGCCTAAGCAAGTGTGCTCGCCGGCCGCGAAGGAGATGTGCGGCGCGTGCGTGCGGAAGATGTCGAATTCCCCGGAGCGTTCCCACCGCTGCTCGTCGCGATTGGCCGAGCCGATGCACAGGTCGACTGCCGACCGTGCGGGGATCTTGACACCGTCGAGCTCGGTGTCTTCGGTGGCGAACCGCTGCACCGTGGTCAGCGGCGTCTCGAAGCGCAGCCCCTCTTCGATCGCGGGGGCGATCAACTCGTGATTGGCTTGCACCGCGTCGAATTGGGTCGGGTGGGTGAGCAACAAGAACAGCAGGTTGCCCGACGACCGGTAGGTGGTTTCCAGCCCGGCGGGCAGCAGCAGCCGCAGGAACGAGTAAATGGCTTCGTCGGTGAGCTTTTCGCCGCCGATCTCCGCGGTGACCAGATCGCCGATGATGTCTTCGGTCTGCTCGGCCTTGCGCTGCTCGATCTGGTTGAGGAAGTAATCTTTCAGCGCCGCCGAGGCTTCGAAGGCGCGCTCGTACTTGATGGTGTAGTTGATCAACTGCACGGCCCGCCGACGAAATTCGGGCAGGTCCTCAGCCGGCAGGCCCAACAGCTCGGCGATGACCCGGGTGGGGAACTCGAACGTGAAATTCCGGACCAGATCGGCTTGGCCGGCGTCGATGAACTCGTCGATCAGCGCGTTGCAGATCGGTCGCACAATCGCCGGCTCCCAACGTGCGAGCGCCTTGGACTTGAACGCCGCCGATACCAGGTTGCGATGCTCGCGGTGTTTCTTGCCCTCCATCGCCAAGATGCTGGGACCGATGAACAGGCCGATGGTGTTGTCGTAGTACGCGGAGCCGAAGACCTGGCCGTCG
The DNA here is from genome assembly GCA_035642315.1 of Mycobacterium sp. Classification (GTDB taxonomy): domain Bacteria; phylum Actinomycetota; class Actinomycetes; order Mycobacteriales; family Mycobacteriaceae; genus Mycobacterium. Next base: position 1,954 of record DASQSQ010000096.1, on the reverse strand, counting down.
CGAAACGCCTTGTTCACCGTGTCGAACGACATGGCGGCGAAGGAGTTCTTGGGCCGCAGCGATTCGGGAGTTTTGGAGTAATCGACGACCGTGCCGTGGAACACGCCGGCTTCGTCGCGCTTCTGGGCAAAGTACGGATAGGGGTCACGGATGAAGTCGGCAGGCTTGTCGTCGATGACAGCGTCCTGAACTCGACTTTCCACAGCTTCTCCGTCTCGGCTACACGATCGTACTGTAAAGATTACAGTAGCCTACATGGGCGAGGCCAGTGTCAACGAGCTGCCGGCCATGCTTGACCGGCAGCGACGAGCATTCCTAGCGGACGGGCCGCCCAGCGTTGCGGTCCGACGCGAACGCATCGACCGGCTGATGGCGCTGCTGCTGGACAACACCGACGCGTTCGTCGAGGCGATGGCCGCTGACTACGGCACCCGGTCTGAGGCTGCGTCACTTTTCACCGAGGTCGTCGGGATCATCTCGGTGGTCGAGCACACCAGATCCCATGTGGAGCAATGGATGCGGCCGACCAAACTGATGCGGGCCGCGCGACTGTGGGGTCTACGGGCCGAGGTGCAACCGACTCCGCTCGGGGCCGTCGGCATCATCGGGCCGTGGAACTTCCCGGTTAACCTCGTGGTGCTGCCTGCCTCGGCGGCCTTCGCCGCCGGCAACCGGGTGATGATCAAAATGTCGGAGGTCACCGCAAACACCGCGGAGTTGATGAAAGCCGTCGCGCCGCAATACTTCGACCCCGCCGAGCTCCACGTCGTCACCGGCGGTCCGGACGTCGCGGCCGCGTTCGCGGCGCTGCCGTTCGATCACCTGTTTTTCACGGGTTCGCCGTCCGTCGGTGCGCTGGTACAGCGCGCGGCCGCGCAGAACCTGGTTCCGGTGACCCTGGAGCTCGGCGGGAAGAACCCGGTGGTGGTCGCGCGGGGTGCTGACATCCGGCGCTCGGCTGCGCGCATCGCGCGGGGTCGCATGGTCAACGGCGGGCAGGTCTGCGTGTGCCCCGACTACGTCCTGGTGCCCGACGAACAGGTCGAGACATTCGTCGACGTTGTCCGGCAGACATTGCGCGATATGTTCCCGAGCATCATCGCCAACGATGACTACTGCTCGAGCGTCAATCACGCCAACTTCGATCGGGTCGTGCAGCTGATCGATGACGCACGAGCCAACGGCGCTCGCGTGGAACCCGTTGCACCCGAGGGGGAGTCGTTGCCTGATCGCGCGACCCGGAAGATCGCGCCCACCATCGTTCGTGACATCGACGACCGGATGCGAATCGCCGCGGAAGAGATTTTCGGGCCCGTCGTGGCCGTGATGGGATATTCCCAGCTGAACGAGGCGATCGACTACATCAATCGGCGGCCGGCTCCGCTGGTGGCCTATTGGTTCGGTCCCGACGACGACGACTTCCGCACCTTTGTCGGCAGCACACGCAGCGGCGGTGTCGCCCGCAACGATTTTGCCGCGCAGATGATTCCGTCGGCGGCACCGTTCGGGGGAGTAGGCCGCAGCGGAATGGGTGCCTATCACGGCAAGGCCGGATTCGACACGTTCAGCCACTACCGATCCGTGGTGGGCAGCGATCTGCCGTTCAGCATTACCGGTACCGCCGCGCCGCCGTTCGGCAATTCGCTCCGACTCGGCGCCAACGTTGCACTGCGGGTCGCGCGGCTGCGCACGCACCGTCGGCTCAAACGCCGCGACGCGAACTCCGCCTGACCAGCTCCACGCCCAGCTCGTCGAGCGGCACTGGATGACCTGCAGTGCAACGTATTTCGACAGAAGCGTCGGCGCCGCAGTTCAGGTGAGTGAGGCGCAATCGGCGGCGGCCCGTTAGGTGGCGCTGTCCCCACTCGAACATCGCCCACACCACCGGCATGAAATCGATGCCCGCCTCGGTAAGCACGTACTCGTCGCGGGTGCGCTGCCCCGGCTCACGATA
>DASQSQ010000095.1:0-3514 GCA_035642315.1 Mycobacterium sp. | reverse complement strand
GACGCGGCCAGCCAATCGCTGCGCCCGATGCAGTGCCACCGGGGCAGCGGTCGCCTGCTGCAGCGCTGGAGGCCGTCGTCGACCTGCATACGTTCGACCCGAGCGATCTGGAGAAGATGGCCGGTAACGCGGGCGCCGTCGACGTCGAGACCTCCACCGTCGAGTTCACTGCGGCGATGCTCGGTTGGCCGCTGCGCACCTTTGAGTACGCGGTGCCCGCCGACCGGTTGGGTTGGGGCTGGGCCAAGTTCGCGTTCACCAGCTGGAAGACATTGAGCTGGATCGACGAGAACCTGTCTCGCCGGGTGGTGCCGAAGGGCTGGTTCTACAACGTGATGATCACCGGGATCAAGCCGTCCTGAACTTCGGGCTCGACGACGTTGCTTACTTGACGTCCGACGCGGGCCGCGCGGCGCTGAGCGTCGTCGGCAGGCTGCCGCTGATCGACCGTATCTCCGAGATCGCTCGGCTACGAAAGCAATTCGGTGGTCGGACCCCGGCGCTGGTGGAAACCGTCTTGTTGCGGCGGCGCGCGGCTGACAAGTTGCCCGGCACCGGCGAGTGGCTGTTCACCGGCGAAGCGCTGCAGCAGGCGACCGCTGCCCCGGTGGCACTGCATCGGGCGCAGCGATTGGCTGGCCGCGTCGTGCACGACGTGACTTGCTCGATCGGCACCGAGATCGCGTTGCTGCGCGGATCGGCGGCCCGGGTGCTCGGCAGTGACATCGACCCGGTGCGGCTGGCGATGGCGCGACACAACCTCGGTGCGGCCGCCGACCTATGCCGCGCCGACGCGCTGCGTCCGGTGACGCGCGACACGGTGGCGCTGGCCGACCCGGCACGGCGCGACAGCGGCCGGCGACGCTTCAATCCGCGCGACTACCAGCCCGGGCTGGACCAGCTCTTCGATGTTTACCGTGGCCGGGAGCTAGTCGTAAAGTGTGCTCCCGGAATTGATTTCGATGTCGTCAAGCGCCTCGGCTTCGACGGCGAGATCGAGGTCACTTCCTATCAGGGCTCGGTGCGGGAAGCGTGCTTGTGGTCGGCGGGTCTAGCCGAACGGGGTGTGCGCCGTCGAGCGACCATCCTGGATCGCGGCGAACAGATCACCGACGCCGAGCCGGGCGACTGCCCGGTGCGATCTGTTGGCCGTTGGATCGTTGACCCCGACGGCGCGGTGGTGCGGGCCGGCCTGGTGCGCCACTACGCCGCGCGGCACGGGCTGTGGCAGCTGGACCCGCACATCGCCTACCTGTCCGGGGATCAATTGCCCCCGGGGATGCGAGGCTTCGAGGTTGTGCAGCAGTTGCCGTTTGATGAGCGCCGGTTGCGGCAAACGCTGTCGGCGCTGGACTGCGGCGCGGTGGAGATCTTGGTGCGCGGGGTGGACGTCGAACCCACGGCGCTGCGACGACGGTTGGCGTTGCGAGGTGGCCGGCCGCTGAGCGTGGTGATCACCCGGGTCGGCGCGGGTGCAGCGGCGCGGGGGACGGCGTTCGTGTGCCGGCCGTCGCGGTGACGGCCGACGTTTGCCGCCCGTCGCAATAGCGGCCGGGTACGCTGTCGGGACGGCATTTCAGCCGTTCCCAGTCTGCGAGGACAAGTCGACCGATGCGCAACTTGATTGCGGCCGCGCTGATCGCGGCCGAAGGCCTGCTGGCCTGGTCCCGCGCGCCGGTCGCGGCCGCTGACTCGCCGTGCGCAACGCTGGGCGGCGACGTCGTTGGCGAGCAGACTTGCCACGTGCATGCGTCCACCTCCAACTACACGCTGGACATGAAGTTTCCGCTCGACTACGCCGACGAGCAGGCGCTGACCGACTACATCAGCCAGAACCGGGACGGATTCGTCAGCGTCGCGCAGACGTCGACGCAGACGTCGGGAACGCGCGATGTGCCGTTCCAAATGGAAGTGACCTTCGACCAGTATCACTCCGGCCAGCCGCCGGGCGGCACCCAAAGCGTGGTGGTCAAGGTCTTCGAGGATCTCGGTGGCCCTCGCCCGTCGACCTCCTACAAGGGCTTCAACTACGACCTCGGATCACATCAGGCGATCACCTTCGACACGCTTTTTGCGCCGAACAGCAAACCACTGGACTCCATCTTTCCGATCGTGCAGCGCGAGGTGGGACGCCAGACCGGTTTGGGCGCGGCGATCCTGCCCGGATCCGGCCTCGACTCGTCGCACTACCAGAACTTCGGCATCACCGACGACGAGCTCATTTTCTACTTTGCGCCGGGAGAGCTGCTGCCGCCGACGATCGCCGGTGCCACTCAAGTCCACGTAGCGCGCAACGCCATCCCGCCGCTGGCCGTCAAGGGCTAGACCAACCTCTGCCGCAGCAGTCACATCTGTCACGGCAGCCTCCGCCTGAGCCGGTATGCATTGTGCCCACCTCCGAGCGACTCATTGAAGGGCGCGGGAGTTGTCGCTCAGAGGTGGGCACAACGAATACCACCGGCTGCGGGGACTGGTGTGACTGCTGTGGCTGCCGCGGCTAACGCCTCAGACTGGGCCCGCCTGCAATTCCATCGCCGCTGCCGCCAAGGCCACTGCGAACTGGGCGACGCAACCGAGGAGTGGCACAACCCACGCGAGCCGCTGGCGGACGAGTCGAATCACGGTGAGCAGCACGTCGAGAAACAAGAAAGCGCCGCCGGCCCACAAGGCCAGATACATGGCGCGATCCAGCCATGCCGGGTCGCCACACTTCCGAGACCCGCAGGAGTCGGTGGTCATCACCATGAGTCCGAGACCGACGAAGGTCGCCGTGAAGAACACGAAGTGCGCAACCAATAAGGCGATCGTCCCAAGCACATTGGCGAGCTGACGACCACTGCTGCGGCTGACATTTGGCATTGACGGTCAATTCGGCGCGAAGCTGTACACCTGACCGTCGCTGGTGGCGGTGACCACCCGGCGGTCATGGCCGATCGAGACCCCGACCGGGTATCCGGTCGCCTCGGGCAGCGGGTAGTTGTTCAGGGTGCGCCCACTACCCGGATCGAAGACCAACAGCGACATACCCCGCGCTCCCTCGCCGGGCCCGCCGGTCACCACGACGTAGCCGGCGCGCTGGCCGGCCAGGCTCGACGTCGATAGCGGGCTGACGTCGTTGCGACGCCACACCTGCTGGGCGTGGTCACCGGCGTCCTTGAATGCGACCAACCGGGTGTCCGGGCCGCCGCCCGACACGATCAACCCACTCGGCGTCACCGACGGCGGCGTCTGCGCGAGGAACTTCAGCGGCACCGACCATTTCGGCTTGCCGTCGGCGGCGTGCAGCGCCCACAACCGCTCATCGCGACCATTGGCGTAGATCGTGGAACCGTCGTTGGACAGCACCGGGCTGGCCTGCACACCGGCGCCGACGGCATCGCTGGTCCATTCACGGGTGAGCAGCGGGTTTTGCCCCGGGTGATACTTCAACGCGGTCAACACCGGGGCGGGTGCGTCCGGCTGCCACAGGCTCACCACCACCATCCCGCTCGTCGCTGCGAACGCCGGCGCCGCG
>DASQSQ010000094.1:0-2399 GCA_035642315.1 Mycobacterium sp. | reverse complement strand
CTGTTTGATTGCCCGGCTTCTCCCCGGGCCGCTGCGCGGCCCGCATCGTCGCCGGGCTAGGAATCGCCAGGTCGGCGTGTAGAGTAAGGGCGTTCTGGGCCGTATCGGCCCGAGCAGGTGCGGCGCGCGCGATCCGCGCGCACCGTCCCAGCGAGTCACAACGGACCTGCATCGCGCGGTCTTCGGTAGTGGCTGCCGGGCTCCCAAATCGGGGCAGGTCGGCAGCTTCGATCGACGGCCGTCGCCGCATCCAGGCCCTGGAGCCTTCGGGTTTAGCGTGATCACGCGAAACAGCTGAATAAATCCAGAGAGGCCATACGGACACCCATGTCTGTAGCTGAAATTGACGAAGGCGTGTTCGAAACGACCGCCGTCCTCGACAACGGGAGCTTCGGCACCCGCACCATCCGTTTTGAGACCGGCCGGTTGGCGCTGCAAGCCGCCGGCTCAGTCGTCGCCTACCTCGACGACGAAACCATGCTGCTGTCGGCGACCACCGCCAGCAAGACGCCCAAAGACCAGTTCGACTTTTTCCCGCTGACGGTCGACGTCGAGGAGCGGATGTACGCGGCCGGACGCATCCCCGGCTCGTTCTTCCGCCGCGAGGGCCGACCGTCCACCGACGCGATTCTGACCTGTCGGCTCATCGACCGGCCGCTGCGCCCGTCGTTCGTCGGCGGCCTGCGCAACGAGATCCAGGTCGTCGTCACGATCTTGAGCCTGGACCCCGACGAGCTTTACGACGTGCTGGCGATCAACGCCGCATCCGCTTCCACCCAGCTGGCCGGACTTCCGTTCTCCGGCCCGGTGGGCGGGGTCCGGGTGGCACTGATCGACGGCACCTGGGTGGCGTTCCCGACGGTCGAGCAGATCGAGCGTGCGGTGTTCGACATGGTGGTGGCCGGACGCATCGTCGGCGGTCATGACGGCAAGCCTGACGTGGCGATCATGATGGTCGAGGCCGAGGCCACCGACAAAGTCATCGAACTCGTCGCGGGCGGTGCGCAAGCGCCGACCGAAGCCGTTGTGGCGCAAGGCCTGGAGGCCGCCAAGCCGTTCATCGCGGCGCTGTGCGCCGCTCAGCAGGAACTCGCCGACGCCGCCGCCAAGCCAACCGGCGAATACCCACTGTTCCCCGACTACGCCGACGACGTCTACTACTCGGTGTCTTCGGTAGCCACCGAGCAGTTGTCCGCCGCGCTGAGCATCGGCGCCAAGGCCGAGCGCGACGAGCGCACCAATGAGCTCAAGGCCGAAGTTCTCGAGCGGCTCGCAGACACCTACGCCGGCCGCGAGAAGGAGATCGGGGCGGCCTTCCGCGCGCTGACCAAGAAGCTTGTGCGGCAGCGCATTCTGTCCGACCACTTCCGCATCGACGGCCGTGGCATCACCGATATCCGCGCGCTTTCTGCAGAAGTCGCGGTTGTCCCGCGGGCGCACGGCAGCGCGCTGTTCGAGCGTGGTGAAACCCAGATCCTGGGTGTGACCACCCTCGACATGGTCAAGATGGCCCAGCAGATCGACTCGCTTGGGCCCGAGACCTCCAAGCGCTACATGCACCACTACAACTTCCCGCCGTTCTCGACCGGCGAGACCGGCCGGGTCGGCTCGCCCAAGCGGCGCGAGATCGGCCACGGCGCGCTGGCGGAGCGGGCGCTGGTGCCGGTGCTGCCCAGCGTCGAAGAGTTCCCCTACGCGATCCGCCAGGTCTCGGAAGCATTGAGCTCCAACGGTTCCACCTCGATGGGCTCGGTGTGCGCCTCGACGCTGGCGCTGCTCAATGCCGGGGTTCCGCTCAAGGCGCCGGTCGCCGGCATCGCCATGGGCCTGGTGTCCGACGACGTCGAGGTGGACGGCGGCGGCACCGAGCGGCGCTTCGTCACGCTCACCGACATCCTGGGTGCCGAAGACGCCTTCGGTGACATGGACTTCAAGTGCGCCGGCACCAAGGACTTCGTCACTGCGCTGCAGCTCGACACCAAGCTCGACGGGATTCCGTCGCAGGTGCTGGCGGGCGCTCTCGAGCAGGCCAAAGATGCACGCTTGACGATCCTCGAGGTGATGGCCGAGGCCATCGACGGTCCCGACGAGATGAGCCCGTACGCGCCGCGAGTCACCACAATCAAGGTGCCGGTGGACAAGATCGGCGAGGTGATCGGTCCCAAGGGCAAGATCATCAACGCCATCACCGAGGAAACCGGCGCGCAGATCTCCATCGAGGACGACGGCACGGTGTTCGTCGGCGCGACCGATGGACCTTCGGCGCAGGCCGCGATCGACCGCATCAACGCGATCGCCAATCCGCAGCTGCCCAAGACCGGCGAGCGATTCCTCGGAACAGTGGTCAAGACCACCGACTTCGGTGCGTTCGTGTCGCTGCTGCCCGGCCGGGACGGACT
>DASQSQ010000093.1:0-32684 GCA_035642315.1 Mycobacterium sp. | reverse complement strand
GTGCCGAACGTGAGACCGTCGTCGGCAGCTGATAACCGGGCGCCGACCGCGGTCCACCACCGGTACGGGCCGGTGATGTGCGCGTCTTGCACGCGCGACAGCGGTGCGTCGACATGGAATGGCCCGTAGCGGGCGACCAGGCGGCCGTCGTCGGTCACGGTCACACCCTGGGTGCCGGGCCATACCCAAAACGGCAACCACATCGGGGTCAGGCGAGGATCGTAGCGAAAACGGAAATGCCGGCCTTGGTCGTTCTGATCTGTCACGACGCGGCTCCTGACTCACACCAACGCGGCGAGTTTCCCGGCCAATCGTTCCACATACGCGGTGACCTCGTCCGCGGACTTGTCGGGCAATCCGAATAGCACCTCGGTGACGCCCAATTCGGCCCAGTGCGCCAGCTTCTCGGGCACCGGCTTGAAGTCCAGCGCCACGATCTGAGGTGCGCCATCCCGACCGGCAGCCGCCCAGGTGTCCTGCAGCAGCTTGACCGGGGCGTCGATGTCGAAATCGCGGGGCGTGGTGATCCAGCCGTCTGCGCTGCGCGCGATCCATTTGAAGTTCTTCTCGTTGCCGGCGGCGCCGACCAACACCGGGATGTGTGACTGAATCGGCTTTGGCCACGCCCAGCTGGGCCCGAAGTTCACGAATTCGCCTTCGTAGGACGCTTCCTCTTCGGTCCACAATGCCCGCATCGCCTCGATGTATTCACGAAGCATGGTGCGGCGCCGGCCCGGCGGCACGCCGTGGTCGGCGAGTTCGTCGGTGTTCCAGCCGAACCCGACACCCAGGCTGACTCGCCCGCCGGATAGGTGGTCGAGGGTCGCGATAGATTTCGCCAGCGTGATCGGATCATGCTCAACCGGCAGCGCCACCGCGGTGGACAGCCGCACCCGCGAGGTGACCGCGCACGCCGCGCCCAGGCTGACCCAGGGGTCCAGTGTCCGCATGTAGCGGTCGTCGGGCAGCGACTCGTCGCCCGTCGTCGGGTGGGCGGCCTCACGTTTGATCGGGATGTGGGTGTGTTCGGGTACGTAGAAAGTCTCAAAGCCGTGGTTGTCGGCGAGCGTGGCGGCCGCCGCCGGAGTGATACCGCGATCGCTGGTGAACAGCACAAGCCCGTAATCCATGTCCTGAATTAGAACGTGTTCCAATCTTGCGGGCAAGGGCGGGGGTCACCGCGTCGGTTGCGCAAACGGGTCGCCGTCACGTCGATGCCCGCGGCGCCTACTGCCCAAGGTGCGCTAGCGTGGGTCATTGGCACGCGTCCGCCTGGGAGTACCAGCGCCGCACGACAGCGGCGCCGCAAACAGCACTGGAAGGCACAGGAGAAGCCATGACCTACCCACCCGGCAGTCCCGGATATCCGCCCGCGCAGTCGCCGGGCAGCTACGGGGCCTCCTCCGCACCCTCGTTCACGAAATCCGATGACGGCGAGAGCAATCTGAAGGTCTACTTGACTATCGGAGTGGTGGCTCTCGGCTTAGCGGCCTATCTGCTGAGCTACGGCCCGATGATCACCCGGGTTCTGCCGAACGGCGACGAACTCGTCGAAAGTGGCAGCACCTTGCCGATCGACCTCGGATTGCTGGCGGCGCTGCTGGCCGGCGTGAGTTTGGTGCCCAGGGCCAAGAACTTCGCCGCAGTGGTGGCGGCGGTCGCCGTGCTGGGTGGGCTGCTGCTGATCGAAGACACCATCGGCGCATCCGGCCGGGGCTGGGCGCTGTGGTTCGCGCTGGGCTGCGGGGTAGTCCAGGCGATCCTTGCGGTCACCGCCCTCCTGCTCGATGCGGGCGTCATCACCGCACCGGCACCCCGACCCAAATATGACCAGTACGGGCACTACGGGCAGTACGGCGGCTACTACGGTCAGCAGTCTCCCTACCAGTCGCCTCAGCAATCCGGATACGGCTCTCAGTACGGCGGCTACCCGTCCGGGCCGTCGACCGGCGGCTTCAGCTCGGTCGGCCCGCAGTCCGGACCGCAGCAGGGCTCGCCGCAGGCGCACCAGCAGGGATCGCCCACCCCGCCAACGGGTTTCCCCAGCTTCAGCCCGCCGCCGTCCTCCGGCTCCGGCGGCTCGGGTCAGGGTGACGGCGGGAATCACACCGCTTCCGGTCAGGGCCATCACGCGTATGGCCAGGGCCAGCAGCCGCATGCACCGTCATCGCCGTCGGACCCGTCACAGTCCTGACCGTGCGCACTCGCGCGCGGCGAAGCCGGGCGCCGCGTGTCGCCACCTAGTCGCGCCCGCGGCGACAGCTAGCGCGGCGAAGCCGGGCGCGGCGGGTCGCCACCGAGACGGGCCCCGGGGTAACGTCCTCGAACCGTGACGCGGGTGCAGGACAGTCCAGCGGCGGGCGCCCGTCAGGCCCGCGACCTACTGCGCGTCGCCTTCGGCCCCGCGCTGGTCGCGCTGGTTGTGATAGCGGCGGTGACGCTGCTGCAGCTGCTGATCGCCAACAGCGACATGACCGGCGCGCTGGGTGCGATCGCCAGCATGTGGCTCGGCGTACATCAGGTGCCGATCTCGATCGGCGGTCGCGAGCTCGGCGTGATGCCGCTGCTGCCGGTGCTGCTGATGGTGTGGGGCACCGCTCGCACGACCGCACAGGCCACCCCCGCGAAGGCGTCCTGGTTCGTCATCCGCTGGATCGTGGCGTCGGCGCTGGGCGGACCGCTGCTGATCGCCGCCATCTCGCTGGCGGTCATCCACGATGCGGCATCGGTGATCACCGAGCTACAGACGCCGAGCGCGTTGCGTGCGTTCCTGAACGTGCTGGTAGTCCATGGAATCGGTGCGTCGATCGGTGTGGGCTCCCGGGTCGGTCGCCGGGTTCTCGGGACGTCGCCACTGCCGGACTGGCTGGCCGACTCGCTCCGGGCGGCGATGGCCGGCGTGCTGGCGCTGCTCGGGCTGTCCGGCATGGTCACGGCGGCCTCGCTGGTCGTGCATTGGGGGACGATGCAGGACCTGTACGCGATCACCAATTCAGTTTTCGGCCAGTTCAGCCTGACCGTGCTGTCGATGCTTTATGTGCCCAATGTCATCGTCGGCACCGCCGCGATTGCGGTCGGATCCAGCGCCCACCTGGGTTTCGCGACGTTCAGCTCGTTCACCGTGTTCGGTGGCGACCTTCCCGCGCTGCCGGTGCTGGCCGCGGCTCCCCATCCGCCGTTGGGGCCGGCGTGGGTTGCGCTGCTGATCGTCGGCGCATCGGCGGGGGTAGCTGTCGGGCAGCAGTGTGCGCGCCGGCCGCTGCCGATCCTTCCGGCGATGGCCAAGGTGGTGGCGGCGGCATTGATGGCGGCGCTGACGATGGCGCTGCTGGGTTACGCCTCAGGCGGGCAGTTAGGCAACTTCGGCCACGTCGGCACCGACCAGGGCACCTTCGGGTTCGCCGTGTTTCTCTGGTTCACCGTCGTCGGCGCCATCACCGTGGCGATGGCCGGCGGCGTCAGATACCCGCCGCGCAAGCCGAAACCGGTCCGCGCGGCGCCGCCCGTCGCAGAGCCCGCTGTTGAACGGCCGATCGCTGAACCCGAGGACGAGGACCCCGGCGTGGTCGACGCCGCCGATCAGCCGCCGGACGAGGCGGATTAGGCTCGGCCTGTGCAGCAACCGTTCCGCGTGCCTCCCAGCGCACCGGCACGATTGGTGGTCTTGGCGTCGGGTACCGGTTCGCTGCTGGCGTCGTTGCTGGATGCCGCGACCGGTGACTATCCGGCCCGGGTAGTCGCGGTCGGAGTGGACCGCGACTGCCGGGCCGTCGAAATCGCTACCGAGGCGTCGCTGCCGACCTTCACAGTGCGACTGGCCGATCACCCCGATCGCGCTGCCTGGGACGCCGCGCTCACCGCGGCGGTCGCGGCGCATACGCCGGACCTCATCGTCTCCGCAGGCTTCATGAAAATTCTTGGGCCGCAGTTCCTTACACAATTCTGCGGGCGCACCTTCAACACCCACCCGACGCTGCTGCCGGCGTTTCCCGGCGCGCACGGGGTGGCCGAGGCCCTGGCCTACGGCGTGAAGGTCACCGGCTGCACGGTGCACCTGGTCGATGCGGGCACTGACACCGGCCCGATACTGGCCCAGCAGCCCATCCCGGTGCTCGACGATGACGACGAACAGACCCTGCACGAGCGCATCAAGGTCACCGAACGGCGGCTGTTGGTGGATGTGGTGGCCGCGGTGGCGACCGGCGGCGTGACCTGGAACGGACGAAAGGCGACTATCGGATGAGCCCAGAAAACGGTGTCGACGGGAAACGGCCGATCCGGCGCGCGCTGATCAGCGTGTACGACAAGACCGGGCTGGCCGAGCTCGCGAGTGGGCTGCATGCGGCCGGTGTCGACATTGTCTCGACCGGATCGACCGCGAAAAACATTGCCGACAAGGGCATTCCGGTAACTCCGGTGGAGCAGGTCACCGGTTTTCCCGAGGTGCTCGACGGCCGGGTCAAGACCTTGCATCCGCACGTGCACGCCGGCCTGCTGGCCGATCTGCGCAAGCCGGAGCATGCCGCGGCGCTGGAAAAGCTCGGGATCGCGGCGTTCGAGTTGGTGGTGGTCAACCTGTACCCGTTCAGCGAGACGGTGGACTCCGGCGCGGGTGTCGACGAATGCGTCGAGCAGATCGACATCGGTGGGCCGTCGATGGTGCGCGCCGCCGCCAAGAACCATCCGAGCGTTGCGGTGGTGGTGGACCCGCGCGGCTATGACGGTGTGCTGGCCGCGGTGCACAACGGCGGATTCACACTCGCGGAGCGGAAAAGGCTGGCGTCGTTGGCATTTCGGCATACCGCCGAGTACGACGTCGCGGTCGCCGGCTGGATGGGCTCGACGCTGGCACCCGAGGAGCCGGCGATGGCTTTCCCGGAGTGGGTCGGCGGGACGTGGCGACGGTCGGCCCAACTGCGCTACGGCGAGAACCCGCATCAGCAGGCGGCGCTCTACGTCGATGACGGCGCGTGGCCGGGCCTGGCGCAGGCCGAGCAGCTGCACGGAAAAGAGATGTCGTACAACAACTTCACCGACGCCGACGCGGCTTGGCGGGCGGCGTTCGACCACGAGCAGACCTGTGTGGCAATCATCAAGCACGCCAACCCATGTGGGATCGCGATCTCGTCTTCGTCGGTCGCCGACGCGCATCGCAAGGCCCATGAGTGCGATCCGCTCAGCGCATTCGGCGGAGTGATCGCGGCCAACACCGAGGTCAGCGTCGAGATGGCCGAGTACGTCAGCACGATTTTCACCGAGGTGATCGTGGCGCCCGCCTACGCGCCGGGCGCGGTCGATGTGTTGGCGCGCAAGAAGAACGTCCGCGTGTTGCTGGCGTCCGAGCCGCTCGGTGACGACACCGAGCGGCGACAGATCAGCGGCGGCCTACTGATGCAGCAGCGCGACCAGATCGATGCACCGGGCGACGACCCGCTCAACTGGACGCTGGCGACCGGTGACCCCGCCGACCCGGCCACGCTGGCGGATCTGGCTTTCGCCTGGCGAACATGTCGCGCGGTCAAATCCAACGCGATCGTCATCGCCGCCGGCGGCGCCACCATCGGCATCGGCATGGGCCAGGTCAACCGGGTCGATGCGGCGCGGTTGGCAGTGGAACGTGGCGGCGATAGGGTCCGCGGCGCGGTCGCGGCTTCCGATGCGTTCTTCCCGTTCCCCGACGGCCTCGAGACGCTGGCCGCAGGTGGTGTGACGGCGATCGTGCATCCGGGCGGTTCGGTGCGCGACGACGAGGTGACCGCGGCGGCCGAAAAGGCCGGCGTGACGCTGTACCTGACCGGCGCACGGCACTTCGCGCACTGACCGACGGGTGCTAAGCGCTGGCCTCGTCACGTGCGGTTGTCACGTGGTTGATGAACGCGGCGACCTCGTCGACGGCGCGGCGCGCGTCCGGGTTGACGTCGAAGCTGAGCTGAAACATGTGCATGGCTTTGTGCCACACCTGCACCCACACCGGCACGTTGCCGGCCCGCAGCCGTTGGGCCAGCGCGAAGGTGTCGTTGAGCAGCATTTCGTGGGTGCCGACCTGCAGCAGGAACGGGCCGAGGCCGTGCAGATCAGCCTCCGGCGGCATCAACGGCGGCGGACGGGTGCCGTTCACGGTGGCGAACACGTCGTAGATGAACTTCACCGTCATGAACGGAAACAACGCATCCCGATGCTCTTTGAGGGCGCGATACTTCAAGCTCATATCCGCCGATGTCAGTGGTGAGAGCAGCGCCTGCCCGGCCGGCACCGGCAGCCCGGCGTCGCGGGCCGCGAGCGCGGTGTCGGCGGCCATCAGACCGCCCGCCGAATCCCCGGCGAGCACAATGCCTTCCGCGGCAAACCCGCGGGACAGCACGTAACGGTAAGCGTCCAGCCCATCGGAGACCGCTTCTTCGATGCTGACTTGGGGTGCCAGCCGGTAACCGACGTTGAACACCTGCGCCCCGGTCGCCGCGGACAACTTGCTGACGAACCGGCGGTGCGAGTTCAGGCCGAGGGTCACCAGCGCCGAGCCGTGGAAGTAGACGATGACCCGCTGGGAGCCGACGGCCGCCGGAGCGACCACCCACTCGGCCGTGCAGTGCGGCAGCGCGACCGGGGTGATCTCGGTAGCTGGCACCGGCGGAATCATCCGCAGCGGCTTGTCGATCACGTCGAGGCGGACACGTTGCATCGCCTCAGGGCGCAGACGGTTGACGATCAACCCGATGATCGTCAGGACGCCCAGCACCGGGCGCACGAAGATCGCCGACAGCAGGGCGAGCAGGCTGGACTGCCACGACGCCGGGCCGTAGTGCGCGGTTTCGGGTCGATCACACCAGTCGGGAGAATTCACGGGACTGAGGGTATCGGGTAGTTGGGCGTGGCCCACTGTGAGCTTGGTATCGGCGCGTGGCGACTGTTGCGCAGGCCACTGCGCGGCGCAGGCCTGACCGTCGCCCGAAAGTTGAGCAAAGCGTTGCAATTCTGTCGCGGGTCGCCACGATTCTGTTCCGAACAAGATCGGATCGGAATAGGGTCGAATTGGGCGCGTCGACGGCGGCGAGTCCGTGCGATTCGAAAGGTATTCGAGAGGAAGAAATGCGCGCGATAACTAGAAGAACAGCGGCGTTCTCGATCGGAATTGCGGTGTTCGCGCTGGTAGGCGTGGGTTGCCACAAATCCACCAACTCCAGTCAAGCCTCAAGTTCTGCAATGTCATCCTCGGCGTCCGCAATGACGTCATCGGCTGCCGCGGAACCGTCGACGAGCGCGGGAGCGGCACCGACTTCGACGCAGATCGCCGGGAAAAACGGCACGGAGTACACGGTGGAGGGGCCGATCCTGGCGAAGTGGGACACCCTCACCGACGATCAAAAGAAGGATCTGGGCGCACCCTACGACAACCAGAAAAACACCTTGGACAACAGCGGTGTCTACCAGCAGTTCGATGGTGGTGTTCTGATCTATCGGAATGGCGGCCCGGTCTACTTCGTGTGGGGCAAGATCCGCGACGCGTGGAATGACAACCAGGCTTCGCAGGGCAAGTTGGGTTACCCGACCGCCGACGAGGTTAAGGAGCCGGACGGCACCTACAAGTCGACGTTCGAGCACGGCACCGTCACCTGGAAAGAGGGCGACGAAAAGGCGACCGTCACCTTCAGCTAGCAGTCCCTGACATTCACCTCGGGAAGGCCGGGCAATCCAAGCGGTTGCCCGGCCTGTCTCGTTCAAAGGACGGGCAGCGGTGCCGTATTCGGGCGACCGTCGTAGCGTGGTGTGGTGACCGCAGCGAACAACTTGCCCCGCACCGTCGGCGAACTACGTGCCGCCGGGCACCGTGAACGGGGAGTCAAACAGGAAATCCGGGAAAACCTGCTGGCCCGGCTCACCGAAGGTGCAGATGGTGAGGCGATCTGGCCGGGAATCCTGGGCTTCGAGGACACCGTGCTGCCGCAGCTGGAGCGGGCGCTGATCGCGGGCCACGACTTCGTGCTCCTCGGTGAGCGCGGTCAGGGCAAGACCCGATTGCTGCGGGCACTGGTCGGCTTGCTCGACGAGTGGACGCCGGTGATCGCCGGCGCAGAACTCGGCGAGCATCCCTACTCGCCGATCACGCCGGAGGCGATCCGCAAGGTCGCCACGCTGGGTGATGACCTGCCGATCGAGTGGAAGCACCGCAGCGAGCGCTACACCGAGAAGCTGGCCACCCCGGACACCAGCGTCGCCGACCTGGTGGGCGACATCGACCCGATCAAGGTCGCCGAGGGCCGGAGTCTGGGTGACCCCGAGACCATTGCCTACGGCCTGATTCCGCGGGCGCATCGCGGCATCGTCGCGGTCAACGAATTGCCCGACCTGGCCGAGCGCATCCAGGTGTCGATGCTCAACGTGATGGAGGAGCGCGACATTCAGGTGCGCGGCTACACGCTGCGGTTGCCGCTGGACGTGTTGGTGGTCGCCAGCGCCAACCCCGAGGACTACACCAACCGGGGTCGCATCATCACCCCGCTCAAAGACCGGTTCGGCGCCGAGATCCGCACGCACTACCCGCTGGAACTCGACGCCGAGGTGGGAGTGATTCTTCAAGAGGCGCACCTGAGCGCCCAGGTACCCGAACATTTGATCAAGGTGATCGCCCGGTTCGCCCGCTACCTTCGAGAATCCAACTCGGTCGATCAGCGCTCCGGGGTTTCGGCGCGGTTCGCGATCGCGGCCGCCGAGACGGTTGCCGCCGCCGCGCGGCATCGCGGCGCGGTGCTGGGTGAGACCGATCCGGTTGCGCGGGTGGTCGATCTGGGCACCGTGATCGACGTGCTGCGTGGCAAGTTGGAGTTCGAGTCCGGCGAAGAAGGGCGCGAGCAAGCCGTTCTCGAGCACCTGTTGCGCCGCGCCACGGCCGACACCGCGTCCAGAGCACTCGGCGGCCTCGACGTCGGTCCGCTGGTGGCCGCGGTCGAGGGCGGTTCCGCGGTGACGACGGGTGAGCGTGTGTCGGCGAAGAATGTGCTGGCGGCGCTGCCGGATCTACCGGTCATCGAGGCGGTTGCCAAGCGGCTCGGTGCGGAATCCGAGGGCGAGCGTGCCGCGGCGCTGGAATTGGCTTTGGAGGCACTGTATTTGGCCAAGCGTATCGACAAGGTGTCCGGGGAAGGCGAGACCGTCTATGGCTAAAGGTGGTCACTCGTCGCGGTATTCGGCGTACACCGGCGGGCCCGACCCCCTGGCTCCGCCGGTGGACCTGCGCGAGGCCCTCGAGCAGATCGGGCAGGACGTCATGGCGGGCACCTCGCCGCGCCGGGCGCTGTCCGAGCTGCTCCGTCGAGGCACCAAGAACATGCCCGGGGCCGATCGACTGGCCGCCGAGGCCAATCGCCGGCGACGAGACCTGTTGCGCAACAACAACTTAGATGGGACTCTGCAAGAGATCAAAAAGCTTCTCGACGAGGCGGTGCTGGCCGAGCGCAAGGCTCTGGCCCGCGCGTTGGACGACGACGCGCGATTCGGTGAGCTGCAACTGGATGCGCTCTCGCCGTCGCCGGCCAAAGCGGTGCAGGAGCTCTCCGACTACGACTGGCGCAGCAGCGAGGCGCGGGAAAAATACGAGCAGATCAAGGATCTGCTCGGGCGTGAGATGCTCGATCAGCGCTTCGCCGGCATGAAGCAGGCGCTCGAAGGTGCCACCGACGAGGACCGTCAGCGCGTCAACGAAATGCTCAATGATCTGAACGACTTGTTGGACAAGCACGCTCGCGGCGAGGACACCCAGCAAGATTTCGACGACTTCATGGACAAGCACGGCGAGTTCTTCCCGGAGAACCCGCAAAATGTCGACGAGCTGCTGGACTCGCTGGCCAAGCGCGCTGCCGCGGCGCAGCGGTTCCGCAACAGCCTGAGCCCGGACCAGCGCGCCGAGCTGGATGCATTGGCGCAGCAAGCATTCGGGTCGCCGGCCCTAATGCAGGCGCTGGACCGACTCGATGCCCACCTGCAGGCGGCCCGGCCCGGCGAGGACTGGGAGGGGTCGGCGCAGTTCTCCGGCGACAACCCGCTGGGGATGGGTGAGGGCGCCCAGGCGCTGGCCGATATCGGCGAGCTCGAGCAACTGGCCGAGCAACTGTCGCAGAGTTATCCCGGTGCAACCATGGACGATGTCGACCTCGACGCGCTGGCGCGCCAGCTCGGCGATCAGGCCGCCATCGACGCGCAGACACTCAACGAGCTCGAGCGGGCGCTGGTCAATCAGGGCTTCCTGGACCGTAGCTCGGACGGCCAATGGCGGTTGTCGCCGAAGGCGATGCGTAGGCTGGGCGAGACGGCTTTGCATGATGTGGCACAACAACTTTCCGGGCGTCGCGGTGAACGCGATCACCGGCGCGCCGGCGCCGCCGGCGAGCTGACCGGCGCCACCCGGCCCTGGCAGTTCGGCGACACCGAACCGTGGAACGTCACCCGGACGCTGACCAATGCCGTGCTGCGGCAGGCCGGAACGTCAACGCTAGACGGCCCGAACGCAGCCATCACAATCACCGTCGACGATGTCGAGGTCTCCGAGACCGAGACGCGGACACAGGCCGCGGTGGCGCTGTTGGTCGACACGTCGTTCTCGATGGTGATGGAGAATCGCTGGCTGCCGATGAAGCGCACCGCGCTGGCGCTCGACCACTTGGTGCGCACCCGATTTCGTTCGGATGCATTGCAGATCATCGCCTTTGGTCGTTACGCGCGTACGATGACCAGCGCGGAGCTGATGGGCCTGGAAGGTGTGTACGAGCAGGGCACCAACCTGCATCACGCGCTGGCGCTGGCCGGCCGGCATCTACGTCGGCACCCCAACGCCCAGCCCGTCCTGCTAGTGGTCACTGATGGCGAGCCGACGGCGCATCTGGAAGACGTTGACGGCGATGGGTCTTCGGTGTTTTTTGATTATCCGCCGCATCCACGGACCATCGCTCATACCGTGCGCGGCTTCGACGACATGGCGCGGCTGGGCGCGCAGGTGACCATCTTCCGGTTGGGCAGCGATCCCGGGCTGGCCCGGTTCATCGATCAGGTTGCCCGCCGCGTCGAGGGCCGGGTTGTAGTTCCCGATCTCGACGGCCTGGGCGCGGCTGTGGTGGGCGATTATCTGCGAGCCCGCCGCCGGCGGTAGTTGCTCAGCCGAAAGCTTCGCCGGTTCGACCACCCGGTGACCCATACAGGTACGGGTAGTGAATGTCCGGATCGTTACCGGGCCGCATGTTTGGCGGTGGCGGTGCGGTGCGCCAGGCGGCCGGCAGATGGCAACCGGTGTTGTAGGAGTAATTCATCGGGCCACCATTAATTCCACCGACGAGGTCTATTCGTACCCCGTCGTCGCGCAGCTGGGAGTCGTTTTCAACATCGGGCGGGATCGGAACACCTTGTGCAGCAGCGTATTCCCGCTCAGTCTTGAAGCCCGCGGCTTTGAACACCGGAGCCAGCTCGGTAACGATCTGCGCCCACTGCCCAGGGGTGGGAGCAGGTTTGCCAAAGTAGTCGTCACTCTTTTCTTGCCGACCGATGGAGCGGTTGAACGGATCATCGCAGCCATTCGTCGACTGGTCGACCTTGTTTGACGAGAACTGAGTCTGCGGTGAATATTTCGCGATCGCCGCATCGATCGCGTTGTTGAGGTTGGCGAGTTGCTGCACGACGGTTTCCAGATCGGGCCGATCGTTCACGATCTTTTGCCGACGGTCCAATTCCTTGCGCCCCGGATTGGCGTACGGGTCAAGGGTGTTCGGTTTCATGCACCCTGCGAGCAGGACGGCGACTCCGAGAAGCGCGGCGATCAGTTGGCGCACGGTCGGCCTCACGGGTGGTAGTCGGGGTTGGGGATCGGTAACCCGAACGGTCCCGGTCCGCTGGGAATCGTCGGCGGTGGTAACACGGGCGGCGGGACGAGATAGTGCTTGTCGTCGGGCACACCGGACAGCACGGCGGCCATGTTGTATCCGCTCATGCGAAGCTGATTGTTGCTGCCATCGCGCGCGTATTCGGAGTGGCCCCAGGCGCGTTCATGCAGCACGCTATCGCCGGGGCCGATGCCGGTGTTGACCGACAGTTGAGTAAATCCGGGCATGTCTTGCGGCGCGGGGCCGAAGGCGCCGAATTCGGGGATGATGTCGGAGACGTGATCGTTGACACCGATCATGTAGTACGCATGCCCCGGTTGAACTCCCAATTGCGACACGTTGGTGAGCTCGGTGCCGGGGGAGCCGTAGAGCACGACGTCGCCCACGGGCGCGCCCTGCTGCAGCGCCAAACTGGTGACCAGCGAACCGTAGGAATGGCCGAACGCGGTGATGTGCTGATCCGAAACATTGGTGGTCGCGGCCAAGCCCTTGTAGAAGCTGTTCAGCGGCCCCGCCGCGTCGTGGGCGAGATAGTCGTGAGTGACGCCCACCAGACTGTCGGGCGCGTCGTAGCCGAGCCAGGCGATGGACGCCACCGCCTTGGGATCCGCCATATTCGCTTTCGTACGTAAGGTGGTTGCCTCGCGACGCTGGGCTTCGGCTTCCCGGACCATCTCGTCCACGCTGGAGCTGACGCGGGTGTTCAGGCCACCAACGGTGACGCCGACGCGTTCGGCGTTGTCGACGTCGCCCACTCCGACCGCGGCGAGCACCTTGTTCGGGTTACTAGTGGTGTCCAGCAGTATCAGGCTGGTATCGGGATTGTTCGCCAGGGCGTCCCGCAGATGTGTCAGGTCGTTCAGTTTGGCGGTGTCGGTATGCCAGACGCCGTTACCGTCGAGCCAGCCGCTTTGCAGCCGGGTGATCTCGCTTTGCAGCACAGGGAGATTGAGTTCATTTCTGATGTTGGTCGGGATGCCGTCGAGGTTGCGGATCGATTGCGGGAACCAGTCTTTGACGCGGTCTTGTTGTGCGGGCGTCAGAGAATCCCACCACTTGTTGACGTCCGCGGGCGCCGTGCCCGGCGGCGGCACCTTCGGCATTTTCGGTGGCTCGTGCGAGGTTTCGGCATTGACTTGGTCCGGCGACAAATCGCCGTCGGCGCCGCGGATGGCCGCGGCCAGATCCTCGTCAGCCGTGTGGGCGTCGGCCAGCAGTTGCGTAATCGCCTGGGCAACCCGAAGCCACGCAGCCTCGATCTCGCTCTGATCGGCCGCGGAGTACGACGACAGATTCTCCGGCAGGCTTACCGTCCCGGTGTTCTCGTCGATGGTCAGGTGGTAAGCGCGGGCGGTGTTCTGGATCCCCTTGAGCCGGGCCTTGATCGCAGCAACCTCCCCGGCCGCCTTATCCGCGGCCCCGCCGACGGCATCACACGCATCGGCGTGGCTGTCGAGGTTCAGCATGGTGCGATGCGTCGCGGCGTGTGCCGCGTCAGCGCTATCGCCGCCCCAATCGAGGAATTGCATGGTTTGGCCGAGCGCCGCCGACGCGGTGCGGGTGCCGTGCGCACGTTTGATCGCCGCCTGAAAAACGGTGTTGATGGCCTCCGGGCTCCAGCGTTCAATGTCGGCCAGGGTCAACGCCATTACCGGCGCGGACTCTGACCACCGAGCGCCTCGCCGACCCTGCGCACCGCCTCGACATTGCGGTCCTCCGTGTCCGCGAAATCGACAGCGAGGAAGTGCATGTCGGTCGAATGCTTTCCGAAGCGGCGAAAATGGGCGTCGCTGGTCGTCTCCCAGCCGTCCAACAGGCTTGACAACGCACCCGCTGAGGAGCCCACCCATCCGGAGTGCGCGCCTGCGGCCTCGCCGTGACATGACTGCTGACGGGCCAGCAGATCCTCGCCGTGGTTAGCCACCTCATTGCCGGCCTGAGACAATGCTGTGGGATCGACCCGCAATTTGTCCGCCATCGCCCAAGTATCCCATACGAAAAACCGTCGGCCAGTCACTTATAGCCGCTGTGAACTGGCCTTTTCGCCGACGCCTACTGCTGCGTCTGGCGGTTTTTCCGCTTGATACCGACGCCGCCCCACAGTGCGAAACCACGGATCTTGACGGTCGGGGCGCCCGGGGTGCCTTCGCCGGCAACCTGGTGATCGAACGCACCCATCACGCCGTGGCCCTTGATCTCAACGTTGACTTCGGGGGGCAGCAGGATGGTTTGTCCGCCCATGATCGAGGTCGCGTGGATCTCGACCTCGGTGCAGGTGAAGTCGGCGTAGCGGAGGTCGATCACGCCGCCACCCCACAACGCGAACGTGGTCAACTTCTTCGGAACGTTCCATCGGCCGCGCCGCTCGAACGCACTCATAATGGCCAGCAGCAGCATCGACGGCGCGGGTTTGGTGGCGCCGCCGCGTTGCGGGCTCACCGACGACCCCAGCAGGTCGGAGCGCAGATTATCCAACTCGTCGTAGGTCTGCGCCGCGTATACCCTGGTGAGCCGGTCTTCGTAGTCGCTCATCTGCAGGCGGCCCTGTGCGGCGGCATCAGTCAGCAACTGGGCGACCTGAATGCGGTCGGTATCGGCGGCACGCGTCGTGGCGTTCCGCTGTTCTGGCACGCCCCGCTGCGCAGAATTGCTCATCAGCTACGAGCGTACGACGATCAGAATTTGCTGCAAGGGAAGTTGGCTAAACTGTGTCGCTTCCCTGCTGGGCGGCCCACTGTGGCGCACGTTTCTGCAGGAAAGCGAGCATGCCCTCACGTGCCTCGTCCGAGACGAACAGTCGCGCCGACTCGGCGCTGAGCCGCTCGGCGTCACGATCGAAGCCGTCCAGGATGGCGGCGGTGGTCAGTGCTTTGGACGCGGCCAACCCCTGCGGTGAAGCCCGTCCGATGTCCGCGACGAGCGAGGCAACCGCGGCGTCGACATCGTCGGTGGCTATCGTGACCAGCCCGATCGCGGCGGCAGTGGTGGCGTCGAACGTCTCGCCGGTCACGTAGTAGCGGGCGGCGGCGCGGGCGGACATCTTCGGCAGCAGCGTCAGCGAGATGATCGCCGGCGCGACTCCGATCCGGGCCTCGGTCAACGCGAAGGTGCTGCGCGTACCGGCGACGGCGATATCGCAGGCGCCGACCAGCCCCATGCCGCCGGCACGGACATGGCCGTCGACGGCGACGATCACCGGCAGCGGCGACTCCACGATCGCACGCAGTAGCGCGGCCATCTCCCTGGCGCGTCCGGCGGCCATCTCGGCCGGATCGGCACCCGTCGTTGCCGACCCTTCCGACAGGTCGGCGCCCGCGCAGAAGGTATTCCCGGTGTGGCCGAGCACCACCGCCCGCACCGCCGGATCGGCGGCCGTGTCGCGCAGGCCCTGGTGCAGTTGGTTGACCAGGGTCGTGGAAAGCGCGTTGCGGTTGTGCGGTGAGTTCAGCGTGAGGCGAGCGACGTGCTTGTCGACGGCGTACTCGACCAGCCTGTCCATCAGTACGACCGGGGCAGGCCCAGCGACGTTTGCGCCACGAAGTTGAGCACCATCTCCCGGCTCACCGGCGCGATGCGACCCAACCGGGCGGACGCCAGCATGGCCGCAACGCCATACTCCTTGGTCAGACCGTTGCCGCCCATGGACTGCACGGCTTGGTCCACCGAGCGCGTCGCAGCCTCCGCGGCAGCGTATTTGGCGATGTTGGCTGCCTCGGCCGCCCGCATGTCGTCACCGCTGTCGTAGAGCGTCGCCGCCTTCTGCATCATCAGCTTTGCCAGCTCAACCTCAATGTGGCACTGCGCCAACGGATGTGACAAACCCTGGTGCGAGCCGATCGGCGTTCCCCACACCTGGCGGGTCTTGACATAATCTGCAGCCTTGTCGAGCGCAAACCGTCCCATGCCGACGGAGCTGGCGGCGCCCATGATGCGCTCGGGGTTTAGCCCGGCGAAAAGCTGTGCGATCGCGGCATCTTCGGCGCCGACGAGAGCGTCGCTCGGCAGCCGGACATCGTCGAGGAAGACCTGGAACTGCCGCTCGGGGCTGATCAGCTCCATTTCGATTGGGGTGTAGGTGAAGCCGGGTGCATCGGTGGGCACGACGAACAGCGCCGGCCGCAGCTTGCCGGTTTTAGCTTCTTCGCTGCGCGCGACGACCAGCACGGCCTGCGCCTGGTCGATGCCGGAGATGAAAACCTTCTGGCCCTTGAGGATCCAGTCACCACCGTCACGACGGGCGGTGGTGGTGATCTTGTGTGAGTTGGATCCGGCGTCCGGTTCGGTGATGGCGAATGCCATCGTCAGCGAGCCGTCGGCGATGCCGGGAATCCACCGCTTCTTCTGCTCGTCGGTGCCGAACTTGCTGATGATCGTGCCGTTGATGGCGGGCGATACCACCATCAGCAGCAGCGCGCTACCCGCGGCCGCCATCTCCTCCATCACCAGCGACAACTCGTACATCCCGGCACCGCCGCCGCCGTATTCTTCCGGGAGGTTCACCCCGAGGAAGCCGAGTTTTCCTGCCTCGGACCACAATTCGTCGGTGTGTTCGTGAGCACGGGCCTTCTTCAGGTAGTACTCGCTGCCATAATTGGACGCCCACGCGGACACGGACTTGCGCAGCGCCTGGCGCTCTTCGTTTTCGATGAAGCTGGTGTCGGTCATTGCGATTCTCCTTCTGATGAGCTTTCGGGCGATTCCACCCTTGCCAGGACGGCGCCCACTTCGACTTGTTGGCCGGTGTCCACGTTGAGCTCGGCGAGCATGCCGTCGGACGGGGCGGTGATGGTGTGCTCCATCTTCATGGCTTCCAGCCAGATCAGCGGCTGGCCGGAGGCGACGGTATCGCCGACCGCGGCGCCGAGCCGGATGACGTTGCCGGGCATGGGCGCTACCAGCGAGCCCTTCTCGACGGCCGAGCCCGGCTCGGGGAAGCGCGGCAGCGCGACCAGGTGCACGGGGCCGCGCGCCGAGTCGACATAGATGTGCTGGCCATAGCGCGCGACCGCGAAACTACACGCCACCCCGTTGCCGTCGGCCAACACGACGTCGTCTTCGGTCGCCGAGACCAGCTGTGCCGGCTCGTCGTCAGCGAGGATCAATCCCGTTCTGGTGAATCGATATTTGACGGTGTGCTCGTCATCCGCGTCATCCCGATAGACCTTGACCTGATAACCCGACGCCAGGTTGCGCCACCCGCTGGGAATCGAGCCGAGGACGGTGGCGGTGGCGCGATTGTGCGCGGCGTCGGCGAGCGCCGCCGCGATCGCCGACAGTCGGATCACGCCGGCGTCGGCCAGCGGCGCGGAGAGCTGCGCCAAGCCGTGCGTATCGAAAAACGCAGTGTCGGTGGCGCCGTCGAGGAAGGCCTGATGACGCAGCACGTTGACCAGCAGATCGCGGTTGGTGCGCAAACCGTGGAGGTGGGTTCTGGCCAGCGCGTCGGCAAGCACCAGCGCCGCTTGCCGCCGGGTCGGAGCGTACGAGATCACCTTGGCGAGCATCGGGTCGTAATGAATCGATACCGCGAACCCGTCCAGGATGCCCGAATCCAGCCGGATGCCGGTCCGCCCTTGAAGCGACGAGAACTCGGAGCGCTCGGCTGGCACCTCGAACATGTCGACGACGCCGGCCTGCGGCTGCCAGCCGCGCGCGGGATCTTCGGCGTAGAGCCGGGCTTCGATCGAATGCCCGTGAGCGGCAGGGGGTTCAGCGTCCAGTCGGCCGCCGTCGGCCACCGCCAGCTGCAGCTCGACCAGATCGAGCCCGGTGGTTTCCTCGGTGACCGGATGCTCGACCTGTAGCCGGGTGTTCATTTCGAGGAAGTAGAACTCGCCGTTATCGTCGGCGAGGAATTCCACCGTGCCGGCGCCGGTGTAGCTGATCGCACCGGCGGCCAGCCGGGCCGCCTCGAATAGCTTGGCCCGCATGCCCGGTGTGCGCTCGACCAACGGCGACGGCGCTTCTTCGATGATCTTCTGGTGACGCCGTTGGATCGAGCATTCCCGTTCGCCGACCGCCCACACCGTCCCGTGAGTATCGGCCATCACCTGGACCTCGACGTGGTGGCCGGTGGGCAAGTAGCGCTCGCAGAATACGGTTGGGTCGCCGAACGCAGACTGCGCCTCTCGCCGGGCCGCAGTGACTTCACCTGGGAGAGCGGATAATTCGTGCACCACCCGCATCCCGCGACCGCCGCCCCCTGCGGAGGCCTTGACCAGCACCGGCAGCTGGGCGTCGGTGACCGTGTCCGGGTCGAGTTCATCGAGCACCGGCACGCCGGCGGCGGCCATCATCTTCTTCGACTCGATCTTGGAGCCCATTGCCCGCACCGCGTCGACCGGCGGTCCGACCCAAACCAGGCCCGCGTTTTGCACCGCAGCCGCGAACTCGGCGTTCTCCGAGAGGAATCCGTAGCCGGGGTGCACCGCGTCGGCGCCGGCCGCGCGGGCCGCGGCGATGATCGCCTCGGCGTTGAGGTAGTCGTTTGTCCGCGGCAGCCGGACCCGGGCATCGGCCTCGGCGACGTGCGGCGCAGCGGCGTCGGGATCGGTGTAGACGGCGACGGTGCCCAGTCCGAGCCGGCGGCAAGTGGCGAATACCCGTCGGGCGATCTCGCCGCGGTTGGCAACCAGAACTCGAGTGATTCCCATCAGCGTCACATCCGGAAGACGCCGAAGTTCGACGTCCCCTTGATCGGGCCATTGGCGATGGCGGACAAACACATTCCCAGTACGGTGCGGGTGTCGCGCGGGTCGATCACCCCGTCGTCGTAGAGCATTCCGGACAACACCATCGGTAGCGATTCGGCCTCGATCTGGCCTTCGACAGCGGCCCGCATGGCCGCGTCGGCTTCCTCGTCGACTTTTTGGCCGCGCGCCTCGGCGGCGGCGCGGCTGACGATCGACAACACTCCGGCCAGCTGGGCGCCGCCCATCACGGCGGCTTTGGCGCTGGGCCAGGCGAACAGGAATCGCGGGTCATATGCCCGGCCGCACATGCCGTAGTGCCCGGCGCCGTACGACGCGCCGATCAGCAACGAGATGTGTGGCACCGTGGAGTTGGAGACGGCATTGATCATCATCGATCCGTGTTTGATCATGCCGCCTTCTTCGTAGTCCTTGCCGACCATGTATCCGGTGGTGTTGTGCAAGAACAACAGTGGCGTGTTGGATCGGTTGGCCAGCTGGATGAACTGGGTGGCTTTCTGGCACTCCTCGCTGAAGAGCACACCGCGCGCGTTGGCCAGGATGCCCAGCGGGTAGCCGTGCAGCCGGGCCCAGCCGGTGACCAGCGACGAGCCGTACATGGCTTTGAATTCGTCGAATTCGGAGCCGTCGACGAGGCGGGCGATCACTTCCCGCGGATCGAACGGGATGCGCAGGTCGGCGGGCACGATGCCGATCAGTTCCTCGGCGTCGAACAGCGGCTCGGTCACCGGACCGGGTGCCGGTCCCTGTTTGGCCCAATTCAGCCGCGCGATGATGCGGCGTCCGATGCGGATCGCGTCGAGTTCGTCGACGGCGAAGTAGTCGCCCAAACCTGAGATGCGGGAATGCATCTCGGCGCCGCCGAGCGACTCGTCGTCAGACTCCTCGCCGGTGGCCATCTTCACCAGCGGCGGCCCGGCCAGAAAGACCTTCGAGCGTTCTTTGATCATCACCACGTGGTCGGACATCCCGGGGATGTACGCGCCGCCGGCCGTCGAGTTGCCGAAGACGAGCGCGATTGTCGGAATGCCCGCCGCCGACAGCCGGGTCAAGTCGCGGAACATCCGTCCGCCGGGAACGAAGATCTCTTTCTGCGTCGGCAGATCAGCGCCCCCGGATTCCACCAGTGAAATCACCGGAAGCCGGTTCTCAAAGGCGATCTGGTTGGCCCGCAGGATTTTCTTCAGGGTCCACGGATTGCTGGTGCCACCTTTGACCGTCGGGTCGTTCGCGACGACCAAGCATTCGACACCTTCAACCACTCCGATACCGGCGACCGTACTGGCGCCGACGGTGAAGGCGCTGCCCCACGCGGCCAACGGGCTGAGCTCCAGGAACGGGGAGTCGGGGTCGACCAGCAACTCGATGCGTTCCCGCGCGGTCAACTTGCCGCGGGCGTGGTGGCGTTCAACGTACTTAGGACCGCCGCCCGCAAGCGCGTTCGCGAATTCGGCGCCGATCTCGTCGAGCCGTGACGTCGCCGCCGACGCCGCCTCGGTGTAGGCGTTGCTTTTCGGATCGAGAGTCGACTGAAGGACGGTCATAGCCACCGCCGACGATGCAAGCCGGAGCGATGTGGGGGTACCCCCAGCCGCGAAGCGGCGAGGGGGAGAGGAGGCGGAGGAATCATGATTGGAATCCCAAGGTCTTCGCGGCCAGTGAGGTCAGGATTTCGGTTGTGCCGCCGCCGATGCCGATGATCCGCATGTCGCGGTACTGGCGTTCGACTTCGGACTCGGACATGTATCCCATGCCGCCGAACAGCTGGACGGCTTGGTTGGCCACCCATTCGCCCGCCTCGACGGCGGTGTTCTTGGCGAAACACACCTGCGCGATCAGATTGGTCTCGCCGGCCAGTTGGCGCTCCACCACATTGCGTGAGTAGACGCGGGCGACATCGATGCGACGGGCCATCTCGGCGAGCGTGTTCTGCACGGCTTGCCGGGATATCAGCGGCCGGCCGAACGTCTCGCGGTCGCGGCACCACTGCACGGTGATGTCCAGGCACCGCTGTGCGCTCGAATATGCCTGCGCGGCAAGGGCGATACGTTCTGCAACGAATGCCTGTGCGATCTGGGCGAAGCCACTGTTCTCCGCGCCGACCAGGTTGGCCGCCGGCACGGCGGCGTCGATGTAGGACAGCTCTGCGGTGTCCGAGGAGCGCCAACCCATTTTGTCCAGCTTGCGGGTGACTTCAAAGCCCGGCGTGCCCTTTTCGACCGCCAGCAGCGAAACACCCGCGGCGCCTGGACCACCGGTGCGCACCGCGGTGACGACGTAGTCGGCGCGCACCCCGGAGGTGATGTAGGTCTTGGCGCCGTTGACGATGTACTGATCGCCGGCCCGCGTCGCCGTAGTCCGCAGGTGGCCGACGTCGGAGCCTCCGCCGGGCTCGGTGATGGCCAGCGAGCCGATGAGCTCGCCGGCCAACGTCGGCCGGACGAACTTCTCGATCAGCCCGGCATCGCCGGACGCAATCATGTGCGGCACCGCAATGCCGCAAGTGAACAGCGACGCGAACACGCCGCCGGGGACACCGGTCTCATGCAGCTCTTCGCAGACGATGACCGCGTCGACGCCATCGCCGCCGCCGCCACCGACCGCCTCGGGGAAGTTCGCCCCCAGCAGCCCGGCTTGTCCGGCACGGCGGTGCAACTCGCGCGGCAACTCACCGATCCGTTCCCACTCGTCGACGTGGGGCAAGATCTCCCGCTCGGCGAATGAGCGCACCGTCTTACGAAGTTGGTTACGTTCGGGCGTGGCCCAAATGTTCACAAGAGCCCTTCCGGAATATCGACGTGGCGGCTGCGCAGCCATTCACCCAGGCCCTTGGCCTGTGGGTCGAATCGCGCTTGGTACGCGACGCCCTGGCCGAGGATCTCCTCGATGACGAAATTGACCGCGCGCAGGTTGGGCAGCAGGTGCCGGGTGACCGGCAGGTCGGCCGTCTCGGGTAGCAGCGTCTTGAGCATGTCGACGGTGAGTGTGTTGGCCAGCCAGCGCCATTGCTCCTCGGTGCGCACCCACACTCCGACGTTGGCCGACCCGCCCTTGTCGCCGCTGCGGGCGGCGGCGATCCGGCCCAGCGGCACGCGCCGGGTCGGCCCCGCGGGCAGCGGCTCGGGTAGCGGCGGGGGATCGGCCGGCGCCAGTTCCAAAGTCTCAGTGGCGCTGGGGATGAAAGTCCCGGTCCCGTCGGCATGCACGGCGACATGCGGCACCTTCGTCGCGTCGACGTAGCCGGCGGTGAACACCCCGTACACCTGACCGTCGCCAGGCGGGGCGGTGACGGTGAAGCCTGGGTAGCTGGCGAGCGCCAATTCAACGGCGGCAGAAGAGAACTGGCGCCCGACATTGGCGGGGTCGGGGTCGCGGACAACACAGTGCAGCAACGCGCTGGCGGCTTCTTCGGTATCGGCGTCGGCGTGGTCGGTGCGGGCCAGGCTCCACTCCAGCTCGGACGGTTTGACGGTAATCGATGCCTCGAGCTGGCGGCGCACCAGCTCCGCCTTGGCCTCGATGTCCAGGCCGGTCAGCACGAACGTCATCGAGTTGCGGAATCCGCCAATGCTGTTCAACGAGACCTTCAGCGTCGGCGGCGGTGGTTCGCCGACCACCCCGCTGATCCGCACCCGATCGGTGCCGTCAGCGGACAACTCGATGGTGTCCATCCGCGCGGTGGCGTCCGGATTGGCGTAGCGAGCGCCGGTGACTTCGTACAGCAGTTGCGCGGTGACGGTGTCGACACTGACCAGCCCGCCGGTGCCTGGATGCTTGGTGATCACCGACGAGCCGTCGGCGTGGATCTCGGCCAGCGGGAAACCCGCATACGTCAGATCGGGGATTTCGGTGAAGAACGAGAAGTTGCCGCCGGTGGCCTGGATGCCGCATTCGATCACGTGGCCGGCGACCACGGCTCCGGCCAGTTGGTCATAGTCGCTCCGGCCCCAGCCGAAATGCGCGGCCGCCGGGCCGACGATCACCGACGCGTCGGTCACCCGGCCGGTCACGACGACGTCGGCGCCGCTGTTCAGGCAGTCGACGATGCCCCACGCGCCCAGGTAGGCGTTGGCCGTCAGCGGTGCCCCCAGCCCGAGCTCCTCGGCCCGCGCCAGAAGGTCGTCGCCCTCGACGCGGGCGACCCGCGCCGGCACGCCCACACGCTCGGCCAGGGTGCGCACCGCCTCGGCCAGCCCCGCGGGGTTCAGGCCGCCCGCGTTGGCGACGATGCGCACGCCGCGGTCGTGTGCCAGCCCGAGGCACTCCTCGAGTTGGGTCAGGAAGGTCTTGGCGTAGCCACGGTCGGGCTGCTTCATCCGGTCGCGGCCGAGGATCAGCATGGTCAGCTCGGCCAGGTAGTCACCGGTGAGGTAGTCCAGCTCGCCGCCGGTGAGCATCTCGCGCATCGCGGAGTGCCGGTCGCCGTAGAACCCCGAACAGTTCCCGATTCGGACCACCGACACCATGCGTGTCCTCCCTCCAACGGCCGTTACCAACCAACCGGTAGGTTAGCGGGTGCCGCGGGTGTCACGTCAAGGATGCTCCCTGCCGGGCGGCGACGCGATGGGTGCCGATTTTTGTGACCAGCAGGTCACCGACTATTATTGGTTACAAATTGGTCGTAACTTCGCCATCGAGGCTGCTCGTGCGGCGACCCCCTACCAGTAGTAAGGCCCGATTATGGCTGTGCCAAAGCGCAGGATGTCGCGCGCGAACACCCGGAGTCGGCGCGCGCAGTGGAAAGCTGCCAAGCCCGAACTTGTCGGTGTGACGGTGGCCGGCCAGAAGCACAAGGTGCCGCGCCGACTGCTCAAAGCGGCGCGCCTCGGCCTCATTGACCTGGATCGCCGCTAACTTTTTCGCCATGAACTTTGCCGCCCAGCAACGACGCGGGCCGCGCCGCAGCCCGCTGAAGAGCTGGGCAATTAGCCCCTGCGCCTCTCAGCGCGCTCTCAGGCGATTGGACGAAACTGGTGGCCGTGCGAATTCTTGTCGTTGACGACGACCGAGCGGTGCGTGAGTCACTGCGCCGATCGCTCTCCTTCAATGGCTACTCCGTCGCGTTAGCCGAAGACGGTGTAGAAGCCCTCGAGATGATCACGGCCGACCGGCCCGATGCGCTGGTTCTCGACGTGATGATGCCGCGTCTGGACGGCTTGGAGGTGTGTCGCCAGCTGCGCAGTACCGGGGACGACCTACCGATCCTGGTGCTGACCGCCCGCGACACGATTTCCGAGCGGGTCGCCGGTCTGGACGCCGGCGCGGACGACTATCTGCCCAAGCCGTTCGCTCTCGAAGAGCTGCTGGCGCGGATGCGGGCCCTGCTGCGCCGTACCACGATCGATGACTCGGGCGAATCCGTGGCCATGACGTTCGCGGACCTCACCCTGGATTCGGTGACGCGTGAAGTCACGCGTGGGCAACGGCAGATCAGCCTCACCCGCACCGAATTCGCTCTGCTGGAGATGCTGATCGCCAATCCGCGACGGGTGTTGACCCGCAGCCGGATTCTCGAGGAGGTGTGGGGCTTCGACTTTCCCACTTCCGGCAACGCGCTGGAAGTGTACGTCGGATACCTGCGTCGCAAGACCGAGGCAAACGGCGAGCCGCGATTGATCCACACCGTGCGAGGCGTGGGTTACGTGCTTCGCGAAACACCGCCCTGATGCCGCTGAAGAACCCGTTCCGCCGGCGAAAACGAACCCAACTGCGAGCCAGCACCTCGTTGTCGCTGCGGTGGCGAGTGATGCTGCTGGCGATGTCGATGGTGGCGATGGTGGTCGTCCTGATGGCCGTCGCGGTGTACGCGGTGATCTCCGCGGCGCTGTACAAGGACATCGACAACCAGCTGCAGAGCAGGGCCCAGCTTTTGATCGCCAGCGGATCGTTGGCCGCCGATCCCGCGAAAGCCATTGAGGGCACTGCATATTCGGATGTCAACGCGATGCTGGTGAACCCCGGCCGATCGATCTTCACGGCCAACCAGGAGGGCCAGACGCTGCCGGTCGGGCCGCCGGAGAAGGCGGTCATCCGCGGCGACCTGTTCATGTCGCGGCGCACCGCGGCCGGTCAGCGGGTGTTGGCAGTTCACCTGCCGAACGGGAGCTCGCTGCTGATCTCCAAGAGCCTGGCCCCTACCGATGCGGTGATGACCAAGCTGCGTTGGGTGCTGTTGATCGTCGGCGGGGTCGGCGTCGGTGTGGCCGCGGTTGCCGGCGGGATGGTCACCCAGGCCGGTCTACGTCCGGTGGGCCGGCTCACCGAGGCGGCCGAGCGGGTCGCCCGCACCGACGATCTACGGCCGATCCCGGTATTCGGGAGCGATGAGCTGGCCCGGCTGACCGAGGCGTTCAACCTGATGCTGCGAGCCCTGGCCGAATCTCGGGAACGCCAGACCCGGCTGGTCGCCGATGCCGGTCACGAACTGCGCACTCCGCTGACGTCGCTGCGCACCAACATCGAACTGCTGATGGCCTCAACGCAACCGGGTGCGCCACCAATACCCGAACAGGAGATGATCGATCTGCGCACCGACGTGATCGCGCAGATTGAGGAATTGTCAACGCTGGTCGGTGATTTGGTGGATCTCACAAGAGGCGACGCCGGCGAAGTCGTGCACGAGCCGGTTGATATCGGCGAGGTCGTCGACCGGAGCCTCGAGCGAGTTCGACGGCGCCGCAACGACATTGAGTTCGACGTCGACGTGACGCCCTGGCAGGTCTACGGCGACTCCGCCGGCCTATCGCGCGCGGTGTTGAACCTGATGGACAACGCCGCCAAGTGGAGCCCGTCGGGGGAGACGGTCGGTATCCGGCTTCGGCCGCTGAACGCGACGCACG
Source organism: Mycobacterium sp. (assembly GCA_035642315.1). GTDB lineage: Bacteria > Actinomycetota > Actinomycetes > Mycobacteriales > Mycobacteriaceae > Mycobacterium. The sequence goes on along the minus strand of DASQSQ010000093.1, from coordinate 7,274 downwards.
CCGAGCTGGTGGTGTCCGACCACGGCCCGGGGATCCCGACGGCTGAGCGTGCGCTGGTGTTCGAGCGGTTCTTCCGTTCGACCACGGCGCGCGCGATGCCCGGCTCGGGTCTTGGGCTGGCGATCGTCAAACAGGTCGTCCTCAATCACGGCGGGGCGCTGCGCGTCGAAGACACCGTGCCGGGCGGCCAACCGCCAGGAACGTCAATCTATGTATTACTGCCGGGACGGCCGATCCCGACTTCGGAGTACCCGACTCCCGAGGCTGCTGCGGCGGATGTTTCTGATTCGTCGAATTCGGGGAACTCATCAACTCCAGCGAACGTTATCTCAGTCGAATCTCAGACCACGCAGGCACGGTGATCGAGTTACTGTCGAGTCTGAACCGACTGTTGAAGGAAAGAGCGACATAGCGACATGACGAATCACCCGAGGTATTCGCCACCGCCGCAGCAGCCCGGGTACCGCCCGGGCTCCGATCAGCGTGGAGCCCCAGGCTATTCCGGCCACGGGCAGCAGCAAACGCACCCGCAGCACTATGACTGGCGTTACGGCCAGCAGCCGCAGTACCGACAGCAGCCGTACGGCTCGTTCGGTGCCGGCCAGCCCGGCCCTGCCGGCGCCCCGCCGCCACCCCTAGTGGGCCCGCCGCGAAAGCGTTCCCGCGCAGGAGGATTGGCTGTCGGCGCATTGGCGATCGCGGTCGTGTCGGCCGGCATCGGCGGCGCGGCTGCCTCGGTGATCGAGCACCACGGACAACTGCCGATCGCCAGTGACGGATCGTCACTGGGTGGCGGGACTCCCAGCTTGCCGGCTGCGAACCCTCCGATGGGCAACGTCGAACAGGTCGCCGCCAAGGTCGTGCCCAGTGTGGTCATGCTCGAGACGGATCTGGGCCGTCAGTCCGAGGAGGGCTCGGGCATCATCTTGTCTTCGGACGGGCTGATCCTGACCAACAACCACGTCGTCGCCACTGCGGCTAACCCCGGCCACCCCGCTCCGCCGCGGGACCGCGAGCACAGTGGTCCCCGCGAGCCCGACCCGGGTGGCCCCCAGGAGCCAGACCCCCGGGCGCCGGACAGCGATCACTCCGCCGGGACACCGAAGACCACGGTGACCTTCTCCGACGGGCGCACCGCAGAGTTCACCGTGGTGGGGACGGACCCGACTACCGACATCGCGGTGGTTCGGGTGCAAGGCGTTTCCGGCTTGACGCCGATCAACCTCGGGTCGTCATCGAACTTGCGCGTCGGCCAGCCGGTGATGGCGGTCGGATCGCCGCTCGGCCTGGAGGGCACGGTGACCACCGGCATCGTCAGCGCGCTCAATCGGCCGGTGTCGACGACCGGCGAGGCGGGCAACCAGAACACCGTTCTCGACGCGATTCAGACCGATGCCGCGATCAACCCCGGTAACTCCGGCGGCGCATTGGTCAACATGAGCGGACAGTTGGTCGGCGTGAACTCCGCGATCGCCACCCTGGGCGGCGATTCGCAGGATGCGCAGAGCGGTTCGATCGGACTCGGCTTCGCGATTCCGGTCGATCAGGCCAAGCGCATTGCCGACGAGTTGATCAAGACCGGAACTGCATCGCACGCATCGCTGGGCGTTCAGGTCACCAACGACAAGGGCACGCCCGGCGCCAAAGTGGTCGAGGTGGTACCGAACGGCGCGGCGGCTACCGCCGGCCTGCCCAGCGGCGTCGTGGTGACCAAGGTCGACGACCGCCCGGTCAACAGTGCCGACGGCTTGGTCGCCGCCGTGCGATCCAAGGCACCCGGCGACAAAGTGACGCTGACGTTCAAGGATCCATCGGGTGACAGCAAGACCGTGCAGGTCACCTTGGGCAAGGCGCAGCAGTGATGAGAGTCGGCGCGACGTGGTCCGACCCCAGATATACGGTTGCACCCATGGAACAGAGCGCGGAGTTGGTCGGCAGGGCACTCGTCGTCGTCGTCGACGATCGGACCGCGCACGGCGATGAGGACCACAGCGGGCCACTGGTCACCGAGCTGCTCACCGAAGCCGGCTTTGTTGTCGACGGCGTGGTGGCCGTCGCCGCCGACGAGATCGAGATCCGCAACGCACTGAACACCGCGGTGATCGGGGGAGTGGATCTGGTGGTATCGGTCGGCGGCACCGGCGTGACGCCGCGTGACGTAACCCCGGAAGCCACCCTGGAGATCCTCGACCGCGAGCTGCTCGGCATCTCCGAAGCCATCCGGGCGTCCGGCTTGTCCTCCGGCATCATGGACGCCGGCTTGTCACGTGGTTTGGCGGGCATCTCGGGCAGCACCTTGGTGGTCAACCTCGCCGGTTCGCGATACGCGGTGCGCGACGGCATGGCCACGCTGAATCCACTGGCGGTCGGCATCATCGGCCAGCTCTCGAGCTTGGAGATTTGACGCCGGCATGACCGGGCCAGCCGGCGACGACCGAAGGTTGATCGACCAGGTTTTCGGGACCGAGCTGCCGCAGGAGTCGACTGACGGGCGGGATCACGACTGGGATGATCGCGAGCAATGGTTGCGGGCGAACGTACCCCCACACCACATTTGAACGGCCCGACGATGTCACAGCATGAATACCCTTGCGTGACTAATTCGCCGCAACGGCCGCATTTGCGGACATCCGGACATACCGTTTTTGCGGGCGATCTTGTGTCGCCTTGGTGATTCGTATTGACGGAGGGTGGCTCGCGTGCTCAAAGGGTTCAGAGATTTCGTAATGCAAGGTGACGTGATCACCGTCGCCGTTGGTTTGGTTGTGGCTTTGGCTTTCTCAAACCTGGTCAAGGCCTTCACCGACACCGTGATCAATCCGTTGGTGGCCGCGGCCCAGCCCCACGCCGCCCTCGGATTGGGCGTGCAGCTCGGCGATGCCGGCAACAAGACGACGTTCATCGACATCGGAAACCTGATCGGGGCAATCGTCTATTTCGTGGTCTTCATGGTGACCATTTACGTCGCGATCGTGGTGCCTTACCGGCACATCCAGAAACGCCGCGGCGTCACGGTGTTCGGCGAGGAGGCGGCGACCAAGGCATGTGGGGAGTGCTGCTCCGACATCCCCGAGCCTGCGCACAAGTGCAAGTTCTGCGCCAGCGATCAGCCGGCGGCCGCCTGAAAACTATTTCACCCGCGCTCAATGCAGGGTGAGCGTGACGGTCTGCCCCAAGGCCGCCCCGGCCACGGCGTTGGCGGAGGCGGTCGGCAGGGCCACCAGCACCACCCGATCGTTGGTCGCGGCCTGAGCTTTCTGCTTCGCCGAGACCAGGACCACGATCGCGTCGGTGGCTATGACCCGCGCGGCGGAAGGCGGGCTGGTCTGCGACGCGGCAACGACGTCGACGACGTCGCCGGGCCGAACCAGGTCGGTCAGCGCGCTGTCCACCGGATGCACCGGCACTATCCGGGCGCCTGGCCCCGCGGCCGACTCGGCCAGTCGGCGGCCCAGTAACCGGACGTCGGTCAGCACTTCACCGCGCCGAGCCGGCCCGGCCAGTGTCGATCCGACAACGGTGTCGATCTCGGATTGTGCCCCATCCGGAATGGTTGGTACCAAACGCTTTTCGAGTAGAAGGTCGTCGGCACTCAGCGCGGCGCCGGGGCTCAGATCGTGCGCCGCCACTAAGACCGGGGCTCGTTCACCGTCGGGGTCGGGACGCAGTGCGGCAACACCGGCAAGGACGACCAGCCCCGCCGCGGCGATACGCCGGGCCAGCAGGGTTCGTGACCAGTCGGGGCGCAGCCACTGCGAGATGCGGGTCGCCAGCGACGGATTCAGCGATTTCAGGGAATCCCCCACGCCGCAACGGTAAATGCCGCTGGGTGCTACGCGCGGCCGCCGGGCAACCGCTTGTGGATAACCGGCTAACTGGCGGCGGCGGCCGCCGATGTCGTTGACTTCGAGCTCGCCGAATCAGACGACTTGTCGCTGGAGCCACTCGACTTTTCCGATGAGCCTGACTTGTCGCTGCTGCTCGACCCGTCGGTGCTCGAAGACGAACTCGACTCCGCCGACCCGTTGGTCGAACTCTTCGACGACTCGCGGCTGTCGGTGCGGTAGAAACCGCTGCCCTTGAACACCACACCGACCGAGTTGAACAGCTTGCGCAGCCGACCGGAGCACTTCTCGCACGTGGTCAGGGAATCATCGGTGAAGGCCTGAACCACATCGAAGCGGTTATCGCATTCGGTGCACGCGTAGCTATATGTCGGCACAGAAACCTCCGTGATGGTCTAAACGGTTAGCACTCTACAGTCTCAAGTGCTAGAACCGCTATGTGGCGCGTGTCATTCCCGCCCGGCGTGGCCGGTGGAGAGATGCGTTGGCGCTGGTAATCCTGCTGGCGGTGGCTGTGGGCGTCGGTTGGGCGTACTACCGCGACGTCGCGACCCGGCAACCCGAGCCCGGGCCGTCGCCGACGGCCACCCCGAACTACGACGTACCCCGCCGCGAACTCGACGCACTGCCCGTCAAGGGCTGGGACCGTGCCCAGGACTTTGACCGCGCCCGATTCGGTGAGCCCTGGAGTGACGACGTCAACGTGGAGTTCGGCCATAACGGTTGCAACACCCGCGACGACATCCTGCGCCGCGATCTGGCCGACCTGCAGGTGCGGCCCGGGACCTGCTTCGCGCAGAGCGGCATCCTGCACGACCCCTACACCGGTGCGACCATCGCCTTTGTTCGCGGCCCGGACACGTCGCCCGCGGTGCAGATCGACCATGTGGTGTCGCTGTCCGACGCCTGGTACAAGGGCGCACGGTTGTGGGACGACCAACGCCGCCGCGACTTCGCCAACGACCCGGGCAATCTGCTGGCCGTCGTCGGGCAGGCCAACTTCGACAAGGCGTTTCGCGACGCCGCCTCGTGGTTACCGCCGAACGTGGCCTTCCGGTGTGCGTTTGTCGCCCGTCAGGTCGAGGTGAAGACCGACTACCAACTGTGGGTGTCCGGCCGGGAGAAAGACGCGATGCGGCAGGTGCTGCGGGACTGCTAAGCGCTCCCCAGGTCGATCAGGCCGCCGCAGGGGGTCAGGGCGTGTGTCATCAGCACATCGTGCGGCTCGTGCGGCAGCTCGTCGAGCAGCTCCTCGTCCCGGATCACCGCGATCAGGCGTGCCCGCGGATCCCGGTGCACCAGCGTGCGGTCGTAAAAACCGCGGCCTCGTCCCAGCCGCACGCCCGCGCGGTCGACGGCGAGCGCGGGAACAAGCACCACGCTCGCCTCGGCCACGGTCGTCGCCGGCAGCCACGGTTCGGCCGGTTCGAGTAGTCCGAACCGGGCGGCCACCAGATGCCCCGGCCGGTATTCGCCCCATTGCAAGGCGACCGGCGAGTCGTCGGCAGTGGTACGCGTGACCGGCAGCAGCACCCGTGCGGCCCGTCGCAGCAACACATCCAGCATCTCGATCGATCCCGGCTCGACGCCCACCGGCACGTAGCCGCAGACCGTGCTGTCGCTGCTCACCGCCGCGTCGAGGTGTTCGGTCAGGGACCGTGCCTCGCCGGCCCTGACGTCGTCGGCCACTGAACGCCGGGCGGCCAGCAGCCGATCTCTTAATGCGGACTTGCCCGCGGTCGCCACAGGGTCAACGATATGGTTTCAACGATGTCAAGCTCACAGGTTCCGGTTCCGCGCACGGCGATTGTTCCCGCGGCTGGTTTGGGCACACGTTTTCTTCCCGCGACCAAGACGGTGCCCAAGGAGCTATTGCCGGTCGTCGATACGCCCGGCATCGAGTTGGTGGCCGCCGAAGCGGCCGAGGCCGGGGCCGACCGGCTGGTGATCATCACGTCCGAGGGCAAGGATGGTGTCGTCGCGCACTTCGTCGAAGACCTGGTGCTCGAGGGCACGCTGGAGGCGCGGGGCAAGAAGGCCATGCTGGCAAAGGTCCGTCGGGCACCGGGGTTGATCAAAGTCGAGTCCGTCGTGCAGGCCGAGCCACTCGGTCTGGGACATGCCATCAGCTGCGTGGAGCCGGTGCTGTCCGACGACGAGGACGCGGTGTCGGTGTTACTTCCCGACGACCTCGTGCTGCCGACCGGCGTGCTGGAGACGATGTCGAAGGTGCGCGCCGCCCGCGGCGGCACGGTGTTGTGTGCAATCGAGGTTTCTCCCGAAGAGATAAGCGCCTACGGGGTTTTCGACGTCGAGCCGGTGCCCGGCGCCGACAAAGCCGTGCTGAAGGTCAACGGCATGGTGGAAAAGCCGAAGGCGGAAGACGCACCGTCGTTGTACGCCGCCGCCGGTCGCTACGTCCTCGACCGCGCCATCTTCGACGCGTTGCGGCGCATCGAGCGGGGCGCGGGCGGCGAAATGCAACTCACCGATGCGATCGCGTTGATGATCCGCGAAGGGCACCCGGTACACGTTGTCGTGCATCGTGGCTCCCGACACGACTTGGGAAATCCCGGCGGCTACCTCAAGGCTGCGGTTGACTTTGCACTGGACCGTGACGATTACGGCCCGGAATTACGGCGGTGGCTGGTGACTCGATTGGGTCTGGCCGAAAACTAGCGGCGGGCCACGGTTCGTGCCCGCACCGCTGTGACGGCAGAAAGGCGCGCTGTGCGTTCGGTGGAGGAGCAACAAACCCGGGTGTCGGCCGCCGCGGTGGCGCCAAGGCCGGTTCGCGTTGCGATCGCCGAGGCGCAGGGGCTGATGTGCGCCGAAGAAGTCGTGACCGAGCGTCCGCTGCCCGGCTTCGACCAGGCCGCAATCGACGGCTACGCAGTCCGCAGTGTCGACGTGCTCGGCGTCGGTGAGTCGGGGCCGTCCATCGATCGAAACGGCGAGGACCATCTGCGCGCAGTCCCGGGCGAGGAGGACGAATTGCCTTCTGCGCCAGGCGGAGTGACGCTGCCGGTGATGGGCCACATCGACGCCGGCACCCGTACACCAAGCAGGCTGCAGCCGGGGCAGGCCGTGCGAGTGCAGACCGGTGCCCCGCTGCCGACGCTGGCCGATGCGGTCCTGCCGTTGCGATGGACCGACGGCGGGCAGTCGCGGGTGCGGGTGCTGCGCGGCGTGCGATCGGGTGCCTACGTGCGGCGCACCGGCGACGACGTCCAGCCCGGCGATGTCGCGGTGCGGGCCGGGACGATCATCGGCGCCGCCCAGGTCGGACTGCTGGCCGCGGTGGGCCGTGACCGGGTTTTGGTCCACCCGCGCCCACGGCTGTCGGTGCTGGCGGTCGGCGGCGAGCTGGTCGATATCTCGCGCACGCCGGGCAACGGACAGGTCTACGACGTCAACTCCTACGCGCTG
>DASQSQ010000092.1:0-6483 GCA_035642315.1 Mycobacterium sp. | reverse complement strand
GCGGTGGGGGTACTCGGCACGGCAATTATGGTGTCATGGCCGCTGAACTGGTGCGAATACCCGCCGTTAGGCACGGTTAACGGGTAGTACGTACACTGCGACATTGTGTCCTTCGCCGATGCCACGATCGCGCGGTTACCGCGGCCGATCCGTCCTTACGCCGAACGCCATCACGAACTGATCAAGTTCGCGATCGTCGGCGGTACCACTTTCGTCATCGACTCGGCGATCTTCTACACCCTCAAGCTGACGATCCTGGAGCCCAAGCCGGTGACCGCCAAGGTCATCGCCGGCATCGTCGCGGTCATCGCGTCCTACGTCTTGAACAGGGAGTGGAGCTTCCGCGACCGCGGCGGTCGCGAGCGTCACCACGAGGCGCTGCTGTTCTTCGCGTTCAGCGGCGTGGGCGTGCTGCTGAGCATGGCGCCGTTGTGGGTCTCCAGCTACGTCTTGCAGCTGCGGGTGCCGATGGTGTCGCTGACCGCGGAGAACATCGCCGACTTCATCTCGGCCTACATCATCGGCAACCTGCTGCAGATGGCGTTCCGCTTCTGGGCGTTCCGGCGCTGGGTGTTCCCCGACGAATTCGGCCGCAACCAGGACCAGGCGCTGGAATCGGCGCTTACCGCCGGTGGGTTCGCCGAGGTCCTCGAGGACCTCGACGAGGGCGGCAACGTCACCCTGCTGCGGGCTTGGCGGTCACGCCGCGGCCGGATCGATCAGCTGGGCGCTTCCTCGGACCCCAGGGTGTCGAAAACCTCGTGATACAGCAGCGCGTGGACCTGCTCCACGCGCGGAATGTCATAGAACTCCAACGGATCTTGTGACGCCGACTCGACGATCAGCGTGCCGGTGCGCAAGATCCGGTCGATCAGCCGATGCCGGAATTCCACGCTGTTGATCCGGGCCAGCGGGATGTCGATGCCGCTGCGGCTCAACACCCCGTGCCGGAATATCACTCGCCGATCGGTGATGACGAAATGGGTGGTCAGCCAGTTCAGGAACGGCCACAGCGTCAGCCAGCCGATGACGATCAGCCAGATCGCCCCGATGACGGCGAAGATGACTCTTTTGGCGTTCGGATCCCAGTTGGTGCTGTTGACGACCGCCGAGCCGAACGACGCCGCCGCGCTCGCCAGGATCAGGACGACGACCGGCCAGAAGAGTCGCTTCCAGTGCGGGTGCCGGTGCAAGACCACCTGCTCGCCAGAGGCCAGTACTTTTTCGGGATAACGGCCGGGGTAGCCCACGCTGGCACTTTAAACGCCGGGGCGCAGGTGGGTGATGTCTCCGGCCGAGATCGCCACGATCTCGCCACCGGTGTCGACGCACAACCGGCCCGTCTCGTCGATGGCATCCGCGGTCCCCACCACCTCACGGTCACCGGGCAAGATGGCCCGCACCCGCGAACCCAGAGTCAGGCTGTAGTGCTGATAGTCGGCGATCAGCGCCGCGTCGGCGCCGCCGGCGCTGCGCCAGGCATCGATGCGGGCGGCTAGTTCGCGAAGTATTCTGCGCGCCAACGTGTTTCGATCGACAGTCGGTGACTCCAGCATCAGCAGCGACGTGGCGACCGGGTCCGGTGCGTCGTCGGCGGTCAGCGACACGTTGAGCCCCAACCCGAGCACGATCACCGACGTCGGCGCTGCAACCTCGGCAAGGATCCCGGCCAGCTTCCCGCCGTCGACCAGCACGTCGTTCGGCCACTTGAGACCTGGGGCCACGCCGCATTCCGCCGTTAGTGCGTCGGCCACCGCAACACCGGTGGCCAGCGGCAACCATCCCCAACCCGACCGGGGAACCGACGCCGCGTCCACGCCGACCGACAGGGCGATCTGCGCGCGCGGCGGCGCTGACCAGTGCCGGCCGTGCCGGCCACGACCGGCGTTCTGGTACTCGGCGAGCAACACCGATCCGTCGATGTCAGCGCCGCCGTCGGCGCGGGCGATCAGATCGGCGTTGGTCGAGCCGGTTTCGGTGACGACGTCGAGTTGACGCCACGGCAGGCCCGGTCCGGCCAGCCCGTCGCGCAACGTCGCGGTGTCCAACGGCGCCCGGAGCGAGTCATGATCCATTGCACCGAGCCTAAGACGGCGTGCTGGATTGGGATCGCAATATAAGGGACCGCTAAGATCGGCAGCCATGACGAGCACTTCCGAGACGCACGCCGAAGGCCATGTGGAAGCGAAGGCCGAACACCACATCGACATCCACACCACCGCGGGCAAGCTCGCCGAATTGCGCAAGCGGGCGCAAGAGACGCTGCACCCGGTCGGCGAGGCCGCGGTCGACAAGGTGCACGCCAAGGGCAAGCTGACCGCGCGCGAACGCATCTACGCCCTGCTCGACGAGGGGTCGTTCGTCGAACTCGACGCGCTGGCCCGGCACCGCAGCACCAACTTCGGGCTGGGCGACAAGCGCCCGCTCGGCGACGGTGTGGTCACCGGCTACGGCACCATCGACGGCCGCGACGTCTGCATCTTCAGCCAGGACGTGACGGTGTTCGGCGGCAGCCTCGGCGAGGTCTACGGCGAGAAGATCGTCAAGGTCCAAGAGCTGGCGATCAAGACCGGCCGCCCACTGATCGGCATCAACGACGGCGCCGGCGCCCGCATCCAGGAGGGTGTGGTGTCGCTGGGCCTGTACAGCCAGATCTTCCACAACAACATCCTGGCCTCCGGCGTCATCCCGCAGATCTCGCTGATCATGGGCGCTGCCGCCGGTGGGCACGTGTACTCGCCGGCGCTGACCGACTTCGTCGTGATGGTCGACCAGACCAGTCAGATGTTCATCACCGGTCCGGACGTGATCAAGACCGTCACCGGTGAGGACGTGACGATGGAGGAGCTTGGCGGTGCTCACACCCACATGGCCAAGTCCGGCACCGCGCACTACGTCGCCTCCGGCGAGCAGGACGCCTTCGACTACGTCCGCGACCTGCTGAGCTATCTGCCGCCCAACAACTTCACCGATCCGCCGCGCTATGCCGTGCCGGTTCCCGAGGGCGCCATCGAGGACAACCTCACCGAAGAGGACATCGAGCTGGACACCCTCATCCCGGACTCGGCCAACCAGCCCTACGACATGCACGAGGTGATCACCCGCATCCTCGACGACGACGAGTTCCTCGAGGTGCAGTCCGGCTACGCCCAGAACATCGTGATCGGGTTCGGTCGTGTCGACGGCTATCCGGTCGGCATCGTCGCCAACCAGCCCACCCATTTCGCCGGCTGCTTGGACATCGACGCCTCGGAGAAGGCGGCCCGCTTCGTACGAACCTGCGACTGCTTCAACATCCCGATCGTCATGCTGGTCGACGTGCCGGGCTTCCTGCCGGGCACCGACCAGGAATACAACGGCATCATCCGCCGCGGCGCCAAGCTGTTGTATGCCTACGGCGAAGCCACCGTTCCGAAGATCACCGTCATCACCCGCAAGGCCTACGGCGGCGCTTACTGCGTGATGGGTTCCAAGGACATGGGCTGCGACGTCAACGTCGCCTGGCCGACCGCGCAGATCGCGGTGATGGGCGCATCCGGCGCGGTCGGTTTCGTCTACCGCCAGCAGCTCGGCGATGCCGCGAAAAACGGCGAGGACGTCGACGCGCTGCGGTTGCAGTTGCAGCAGGAGTACGAGGACACCTTGGTCAACCCGTACATCGCCGCCGAGCGGGGCTACGTCGACGCGGTGATCCCGCCGTCGCACACCCGCGGCTACATCGGGACGGCGCTGCGGCTGCTGGAGCGCAAAATCGCTCAGATGCCGCCGAAGAAGCACGGGAACATTCCACTGTGATCAACGACAACGAACCCGTGGCGCACGAAGCGCACGAGCCGCACATCCAGGTGCTCAAGGGCAACCCGACCGACGAGGAGCTGGCCGCGCTGATCGCGGTGCTGGGCAGTGCCATCGGCGGCGGGGGCGAACCGGGACAGCCGGAGCAGACCCGCTGGGGCCTGCCCGTCGACAAGCTGCGCTACCCGGTCTTCAGCTGGCAGAAGATCACCCTGCTGGAACGAGTCCACATGCGGCGATGACCCGGGTGGTGCTCGGGTCCGCCTCACCGGGCCGGCTCACGGTGCTGCGGCAGGGCGGCATCGACCCGCTGGTCGTGGTGTCCGGCGTCGACGAGGACGCGGTCATCGCCGCTCTGGGATCGAATACCTCCCCCGGTGATGTCGTGCGGGTCCTGGCCCAGGCCAAAGCCGACCAGGTTGCAGCCAGCCTGGATGCCGCCGTCGCCGCGGATTGCGTTGTCATTGGCTGTGATTCGATGCTGTACATCGACGGCCGACTCGTCGGCAAGCCCGCATCAGCCGACGCGGCCCGAAGCCAGTGGCAGTCGATGCGCGGCCGGTCCGGGCAGCTGTACACCGGGCACTGCCTGCTCCGGCTGCTCGACGGCAACGTCACCCAGCGCGCATCCGAATCAGCTTTCACCACAGTGCATTTCGCTGAGCCGACTGCAGCAGATCTGGACGCATACATTAACAGCGGCGAGCCGCTGGCGGTCGCGGGCGGATTCACGCTGGACGGGCTGGGCGGCTGGTTCGTCGACCGGATCGAGGGCGACCCCTCCAACGTCATCGGCCTGAGCCTGCCGCTGACCCGCTCTTTGCTGCAACGCGTTGGCTTGTCGGTTACCGAGCTGTGGGGATGAGCACCGAGCGGCTCGGCGCTTCCGCCGCGACGAGTAGGCTCACAGTGTGCCCTTACCAGCGGATCCCAGCCCGACGCTGAGCGCCTACGCCCACCCGGAACGGCTTGTGACTGCCGACTGGCTGGCCGGCAACCTGGGTCAGCCGGGGCTTGCCATTGTCGAATCCGATGAGGACGTCCTGCTTTACGACGTCGGCCATATCCCCGGAGCGGTCAAGATCGACTGGCATACCGACCTCAACGACCCGCGGGTGCGCGATTACATCAACAGCGAGCGGTTCGCCGAATTGATGAACCGCAAAGGCATTTCCCGCGACGACACCGTGGTGATCTACGGGGACAAGAGCAACTGGTGGGCCGCATATGCGTTGTGGGTCTTCACGCTCTTCGGCCACCCGGATGTGCGGCTGCTGAACGGCGGGCGCGACTTGTGGATGCACGACGGACGCGACACCACTTTGGACGTTCCGGCCAAATCGTCGAGCGGCTATCCCGTTGTGCAGCGCAACGATGCACCGATACGCGCGTTCAAAGACGACGTGCTGGCCATCCTCGGCTCCGAGCCGCTGATCGACGTGCGATCCCCCGAGGAGTACACCGGCAAGCGCACCCATATGCCCGACTACCCCGAAGAAGGCGCACTGCGCGCCGGCCACATCCCCACGGCGCGATCGATCCCGTGGGGAAAGGCGGCCGACGACAGTGGGCGGTTCCGCAGCCGCGATGAGCTGGAACAGCTCTACGGGTTCGTCGGGCCGGACGACAGAACCGTCGTGTATTGCCGCATCGGCGAGCGGTCCAGCCACACCTGGTTTGTGCTGACACATCTGCTCGGCATCCCGGGCGTGCGCAACTACGACGGCTCGTGGACCGAGTGGGGCAATACCGTCCGGGTGCCGATCGTGGCCGGCGAAAGCCCGGGAGCCGTACCGGTCTTATGAGCATGCCCGCACCGCTGGCCGAGGTGGTGTCCGACTTCGCCGAAGTTCAAGGTCAGGACAAGCTCAAGCTCTTGCTGGAATATGCCGATGAACTTCCAGCCTTGCCGTCCTTTTTGGAAGAGGCGGCGATGGAACCGGTGCCCGAATGCCAGTCGCCGCTGTTTCTGCACGTCGACGCCAGCGACAAAGACCGGGTCCGGCTGCACTTCAGCGCTCCGCCCGAAGCGCCCACCACTCGTGGTTTCGCGTCGATCCTGGCCGCCGGCCTCGACGAGCAGCCCGCCGCCGACATCCTGGCTGTACCCGACGATTTCTACACCGAGCTGGGCCTGGCCGCGTTGATCAGCCCGCTGCGACTGCGTGGCATGTCGGGGATGCTGGCGCGGATCAAGCGACGCGTGCGGGAGTCCGGCTGAATTGGGCACCGGGTCAGATCGCTTACGGCGCGGCGCTTAAACTTCCCCCGACACGACTTGTAAGAATTTCTCTTAGACATGTGAGAAGTGCTCAGCCATACAGGAGGCGCAGTGGCTAGTCACGCCAGCTCGACGATCGCCAAGGTTCTTGTCGCCAATCGCGGCGAGATCGCGGTGCGGGTGATCCGCGCGGCCAAAGACGCCGGTCTGCCCAGCGTGGCGGTGTACGCCGAGCCCGACGCCGACGCTCCTCACGTAAAGCTGGCCGACGAGGCGTTCGCACTGGGCGGTCAGACCTCGGCGGAGTCCTACCTGGACTTCGGCAAGCTCCTGGAAGCCGCCGAGAAGTCGGGCGCCAACGCGATCCATCCCGGCTATGGCTTCCTGTCGGAGAACGCCGACTTCGCCCAGGCGGTGATCGACGCCGGCCTGATCTGGATCGGACCCAGCCCGCAGTCGATCCGCGA
>DASQSQ010000091.1:0-4248 GCA_035642315.1 Mycobacterium sp. | reverse complement strand
ACGGCGTTGCGGATGGCCGCAGCCTGCGACATCAGCTCCTCGTCGATGCCCAGCCGGCCCGCGGTGTCGACGATCACGACATCGAAGTGCTTGGCCCGAGCCTCGGCGAGTCCGGCCGAAGCGACGGCAACCGGATCACCGAGACCGGCCTCCTGCGCGGTGTCAGCCGACGTGCCCGGGTGTGGCGCGAACACCGTGACACCGGCCCGCTCCCCCACGATGCGCAACTGATTGACCGCGCCGGGCCGCTGCAAGTCGCAGGCCACCAGCAGCGGAGTATGCCCTTGGCCGCGCAGCCACACCGCCAGCTTCCCGGCCAGCGTCGTCTTTCCCGAGCCTTGCAGACCGGCCAGCATGATCACGGTCGGCGGCGTCTTCGCGAAGGCCAGCCGGCGGGTCTGCCCGCCCAGGATGCCAACGAGTTCCTCGTTGACGATCTTGACGACCTGCTGCGCGGGATTGAGCGCACCGGAGACCTCGGCGCCCTTGGCACGTTCTTTGATCCGGCCGACGAACTCCCGTACCACCGGCAGCGAGACATCGGCTTCTAGCAGCGCCAGCCGGATTTCGCGCGTCGTGGTGTCGATGTCGGCGTCGGTCAGCCGACCCTTGCCGCGCAGCCCCTGCAGGGCGCCAGTGAGCCGGTCGGACAGCGATTCAAACACGCCGCCCAGCCTAGCCGGGCGACGATGCAGAGCGCGCAGCGCGATGAGGAGGAGTTCGGCAATCCGGCCCAGCCGGGCGACAATGACGCATGCTCGAGGTGATCGACAAGGGGTCGCGCAGCGAAGCGCACCCGGTGCCGCTGCTGTTCGTTCACGGTGGTTGGCATTCCGCCTCGTGCTGGGGCAACTTTCTGGACTTCTTCGCCGATGCCGGCTATCGCGCGGTCGCCGTGAGCCTGCGCGGGCACGGCGCCAGCCCCACCGGGAAGCGATTCCACGCATGTTCCATCGCCGACTACGTCGACGATGTCCGCTCCACGGCCACCGACCTGGGCGGCCGGCCGGTGATCGTCGCGCATTCCCTGGGCGGTTTCGTCGTGCAGCGCTACCTGGAAACCCACGATGCCCCGGCGGCGGTCCTGGTGGCGTCGGTACCGCCCCAGGGCGTGCTGGGACTGGCGACGCGCATCTGGGGCCGCCACCCGTGGATCTCGCTACGGTCGCTGCCCGTCGGTAACTTGACCGGGTTCATCGGTACCCCGCCGCTGGTCCGCGAGCACCTGTTCAGCGCGCACACCCCGGACGACATCGTCGAATCCTGTGCGGCCAGCGTGCAATCCGAGGCGGTGCGCGCCTCCCTGGTCGACCCGCTGATCCGGCGCGTCCGATCCACCCGGGTAACCACCCCCATGCTGGTGCTTGGCGCCGACGAAGACGGGATGGTCACCCATGCTGAGGTGCGCGCCACGGCGCGGGCTTACCGAACCGAGGCTGAATTCTTTTCCGGCATGGGCCACAACATGATGCTCGAACCCGGATGGGCTGCCGTCGCCGAACGAATTCACGGATGGCTGCAAACCCGCGACCTACGGTAGGGCCGCGGGCCCATCACTCGTTTTGCGGCAGCGTTGCCCTTTTGCTCTCTTTGAACCACGCCACCTTGGCGTGCCAAGAACGTGCGGACCCGTAGGAGAACCCGATCGCGCCCAGGCACGCACACAACCAGACGGGCAGGGTGATATCGATGCCGGCCTCGGCCGTGGTGACCTGTATGACCGTCGCCGCAACACCGAAGGCGGCCGAGATCAAATACAGGTTGGCCGTCACGGTTGAGCGGGGGTCCTTCCGCACGATCAGCATCACTCTGGCCGCGTAGCCGAACAAATAGGTGAGCAAGACTCCCAGCACGATCCAGTACGCGCCGAACCACAGGGTGCTGACGTGGGCCGGGAACAGGTCAGAGTGATAGCCCTCATTGGCGGCAGTGAACACCGCCACCAATACCGGTACACCCAGCAAGAAGGGTGGCGCGATGTGCTGGCGGAAGAGTCTTTGCCATTCGCGTTCGTCGCCGAGCCGGGCCAACCCGTGGTCGATGATCGCCGCCGCAGCGACCATCAGGCAGATGTGGCCGAGAAGATCTTCGACATTCCATCGCCGGAAGATGTCGTGCAGGGGTGGTCCCAGAGTTGCCGATGCCCATGGCGACATGAGCAGCACGGCGCAACCTTGCAGGGCGATGTTGAGGCTCGCGTCGGCTTCCCAGCGGGATCCCCAGGTGTGCCGGCGGACCCACAAGCTGTAAAAGACAGCAGCCAGTGTGACGATGATGAGGGCGGACATCATGCTCGCAACCGAATTCCTCTGCTCTGTTGTCAGACCGGCGGTTTGCTGGGGTCGGGGCGAAGGTCGCGCAATCTCGGCTTGGCGCGTGTTGCTGCCAGGTACTCGGTGACCGTCTCGGGCTGGATCAGCCCGAACCGGACAAGCAAGTCTATCGGGTTCAACCCCAGGTACTTCGCTGCTCTGATCAGGTTGTCGGCGGAGACCAACCTACCCTCGCGCGCCGCCTTGTAGTACGCCGATTTCCGATAACCGAACGCCTCGTACACCTCGGTCGCGGCGAGGGGTCGGCCCACGAGGTAAGGCAGCACCACCGCTGGGTCCTTGTCGCGGTCCTCCATGGGTAGACCATATATCGGCGTGGTAGACGCGGTACGACAATGCGAGATTAACTTCTCCGATTCACCACAAAAGTCTACTTTTATGGACTACATTCCTCCAATGGAGTCATGGAGATTAGTACCATGGGCAGTGATTGCAGGCGCCGGAATGCTGGCGATCATTAGCGGCGTCGGCGGTGGAGGCCTGCTTGGACAAGCCCACGCAGACGACCCTCCTTGCGTCGCAAGCGGGGCGGACGCATGCCTGGTAAACGCGCCCCGGCCGGCCCCGCCGCCGAGGCGCCAGCCTCAGACTTTTTGCCAGCCAGCGGGTACTTTTGGACAACACTGCTTTCAGCGGTGGGCGCCCTGAATCCGCAGTAGCTCCGTTGGCTCAGCCCGCGGGGGCGGGCGTGCCCAGCACGGCCAGCAGGTGTTGCTCCACGACAGCTCGCGCGTCCGCGTGGTCCGGCAGGCTGACGCAGAACACGTCGTCCACCATCGACCCAAGCGTGGTCACCTTGGCCCAGTCGATGTCGGCTCCGGCACGCTCCAGCGCCCCGGTCAGCAACGCCAGCAATCCGGTGCGGTCGGACGCGCGGATTTCCATGAGCTGTCGGTCGGGTGCGCCCTCTAACCACAGAATGCGCGGCGGGGCCGTCGACCGGTGAACCGGAACCGCGGTCGGCGCCTCACCGACCGGCTTGGGAGCCTCAGTGCTGTTCCGCTGCTCGAGCTTGGCCATAACGTCAACTTCGCCATCCAGCGCGCCGACCAGCTGCTGACGCAGCAATCCGGCAGCGGGCGGCGAACCGAAATGCGGCGAGACCACGAATTCGCTGATCGCGGAACCTTCGTGAATGTTCACCGACGCCGAATGCACGCGTAGCGAACTCAGGGCCAGCACCCCGGCCGCTTTGGACAACAGCCCACGCTGGTCCGGGGCGATCACCACCGCGTGGTAGAGACGCTGGCTGCTGCCGGGCCGCAGCTGCACATGCACCTTGTGGTCAGCCGCCAGCGAAAGATACTCGGGGTCAAGAGGATCGGCATGGGGCAAGGGCTCACCGGCCATCGCCAATCGGCTGCGGCGAACCAGCTCAGCGACCAGCGACGCCTTCCAATCGCTCCACACCCCGGGCCCGGTGGCCAGCGAATCGGCCTCGGTCAGCGCATGCAGCACATCCAGCAATACCGGATCACCGTCCAACGCGTCACAGACGGTGGCGATGGTCTGCGGGTCGTTGAGGTCCTGCCGGGTCGCGGTTATCGACAACAGCAAATGGTGGCGGACCAGCTTGGCGAGCATTTCGACGTCGGAGGGCCAGATACCCAGCCTGGTACCGATCTGGGTGATCAACTCAGACCCGAGCACGCTGTGGTCGACACCGCGTCCTTTGCCAAGGTCGTGTACCAGCGCAGCCAGCAGCAGCAAATCGGGACGCGCCACCCGAGTGGTGAAAATCCTTGCCCGGGAGACGACCTCGGCCGAATGACGATCGACCGTCCAAATATGGATGACGTCGCGGGGCGGCAGGTCACGGATTGCGGCCCATTCCGGAAAAAGGCGGACCCACAACCCGGTACGGTCGAGCGTTTCGATTACCGCAACCGTGTCCGGGCCGGCGGCCAGCAGGACC
>DASQSQ010000090.1:0-7139 GCA_035642315.1 Mycobacterium sp. | reverse complement strand
AGCGCTGCGGGTTCCGACTGGGAGCTGACGACGGCTGGTCAACGCGTGCAAGTGATCCGGCCCACCAGACGCAAAGGTGGGGCGCTGGAGTTCGACACCACGGTGCTCGGCGCCGCCGACGGCAGCATCGCCGGCCTGCTCGGAGCATCGCCGGGGGCTTCGATCGCGGTCTCGGCGATGCTCGGCGTGCTGCAGCGCTGCTTTCCCGACCGGTATCAGGCGTGGCTGCCTACCCTGAAGGACATGGTGCCGTCGCTGGGAGCCACCCTCTCCGATGAGCCGGCGCTGTTCGAGGAGGTGTGGTCATGGGGCACCAAGGCGCTCGGGCTGCAAACGGCGGGCGAGTCATGACCGCAGCGCTGCGCCGGGCATGGGCCAAAGACCTTGATGTGGCTACGCTTTACGCGTTGCTCAAACTGCGAGTAGAGGTATTCGTCGTGGAACAGGCCCGCCCGTATCCCGAGTTGGACGGGCGCGATCTACTCGCCGAAACCCGGCACTTCTGGCTGGAAGCTTCCGACGGCGAAGTGATCTGCACGCTGCGGCTGATGGAGGAGCACGCGGGCGGGCAGAAGGCATTCCGCCTCGGGCGACTGTGCACCGAACGCAGCGCGCGCGGCCAGGGTCACACCACCCGGCTGTTGCGCGCCGCGCTCGCCGAGGTGGGCGACTATCCCTGCCGGATCGACGCGCAGATCTACCTGACGGACATGTACGCCCAGCACGGATTCGTCCGCGACGGCGACGATTTCGTCGACGACGGCGTTCCGCACGTTCCAATGCTCAAGCCCGCAGCGCGGCGGCCGTGAGGCGTGCCGGGTGACGACGCCGGAGAGCCCTTACCTGGTCGGCTTGCGGCTGGCCGGCAAGAAGGTTGTCGTGGTCGGCGGCGGCAACGTCGCTCAGCGCCGACTGCCGCTGCTCATCGCCAGCGGCGCGGACGTGCACGTCATCGCGCGCGCCGCCACTCCTGCGGTCGAGGCGATGAGCCGAATTGCCTTGTCGCTGCGTGAGTATCGCGACGGCGATCTGGCGGGCGCCTGGTATGCGATCGCGGCCACTGACGACGCGCACGTGAACGCCGCGGTGGTCGCCGAGGCCGACCGGCACCGAATCTTCTGCGTCCGCGCCGACATTGCGGTCGAGGGCAGTGCGGTGACACCGGCGTCGTTCGACTACGCCGGGCTGTCGGTGGGAGTCCTGGCCGGAGGTGAGCACCGTCGTTCGGCGGCGATCCGCTCGGCGATCCGCGAGGCGCTGCAGCGGGGGGCAATCACCCTGGAAGGCTCTGTGAGCACCGACGTCGTCCGCGGCGGGGTGGCGCTGATCGGTGGCGGACCCGGGGATCCGGAACTGATCACCGTTCGCGGCCGGCGGCTGCTCACCCAGGCCGACGTCGTCGTCGCCGATCGGCTGGCACCACCAGAGCTGCTCGCCGAGCTGCCCCCACACGTCGAGGTGATCGACGCCGCCAAGATCCCCTACGGGCGCGCGATGGCCCAGGACGCCATCAACGATGTCATGATCGAGCGGGCCCGGGCGGGACGGTTTGTGGTGCGCCTCAAAGGGGGCGATCCGTTCGTGTTCGCCCGCGGATATGAGGAAGTGCTGGCGTGCGCCGAGGCGGGCATTCCGGTCACGGTGGTGCCGGGTGTGACGAGTGCCATAGCGGTTCCCGCGTCGGCCGGTGTCCCGGTCACCCACCGCGGTCTTAATCACGAGTTCGTGGTGGTCAGCGGCCACCTTGCGCCAGAGCACCCCGAATCGTTAGTGAATTGGGACGCATTAGCAGCGATGTCCGGCACCATCGTTTTGCTGATGGCGGTCGAGCGTATCGAACTTTTCGCCGACGTGCTGCTGAAAGGCGGCCGACCTGCGGATACGCCGGTAATTGTGGTCCAGCAGGGAACGACGTCCGCTGAACACACGTTGCGGGCTACCCTGGCTGATGTAGCGGAAAAAATCCGATCGGAGGGAATTCGACCCCCCGCGATCATCGTGATCGGTACCGTAGCGGCATTCGGCGCTTAAAAGATTTCTAAGATTACTGTAGGGTAAGTTCTTATGACGGCTCTCAACGACGCAGAGCGGGCTGTCCACGAATGGACGTCTGAACCCTCGGAGCGAGTAGTTCATATGCCCCCAGCGCACTCAGCCAAGACCGCCGCCACGACCCCCGCGAGCCCCGCCAGCAAGTCGCAACCGACGTGGCGGCCGACTCGGCGCTTTTTCGCCGCGGTTATCGCCATCTGCGGCATGCAGTTGATGGCGACGATGGACGGAACCATCGCGATCGTCGCGCTGCCCAGGATCCAGAACGAGCTGGGCCTGACCGATGCCGGCCGCAGCTGGGTGATCACCGCCTACGTGCTCACCTTCGGCGGACTGATGCTGCTCGGCGGCCGACTCGGTGACACCATCGGCCGCAAGCGCACCTTCACCGTCGGCGTTGCCCTGTTCACCATCGCTTCTGCCTTGTGCGGCATCGCCTGGGACGACCCGACCCTGGTCACCGCACGGTTGCTGCAGGGTGTGGGCGCAGCGATCGCTACTCCCACCGGCTTGGCGCTGATCGCCACCACCTTCGCCAAGGGCCCGGCCCGCAACGCGGCCACAGCCGTGTTCGGCGCGATGGCCGGCGTCGGCTCGGTGATGGGACTGGTAGTCGGCGGGGCGCTGACCGAGCTCTCCTGGCGGCTGGCGTTCCTGGTGAACGTGCCGATCGGCATAGTCATGATCTACCTGGCCCGCATGGCGCTGCGGGAGACACACCGGGAGCGCATGAAGCTCGACGCCACCGGCGCCGTGCTGGCCACGCTGGCCTGTACCGCTGCCGTTTTCGCCTTCTCGATCGGCCCCGAAAAGGGCTGGATCTCCGTCACCACCATCGGCTCGGGTGTGGTGGCGTTGGCGGCGTTCATCGCGTTCGCGATTGTGGAACGCACCGCCGAGAACCCCGTCGTGCCGCTCGACCTGTTCTTCGACCGCAACCGACTGGCCACGTTTGTCGCCATCTTCCTGGGCGGCGGCGTGTTGTTCACCGTCACCGTGCTGATCGGCCTGTACGTGCAGGAGCTGATGGGCTACAGCGCGCTGCGCGCCGGCGTCGGCTTCATCCCGTTCACCATCGCCATGGGCATCGGCCTGGGCGCGTCCTCGCAGCTGGTGTCGTGGTTCTCGCCGCGGGTCGTGGTCATCGCCGGCGGAGTTCTGGTGGTCGGTGCGATGGTCTACGGTTCGACGCTCGATCGCGGCATGCCGTACTTCCCGACCCTGGTAACGCTGATCACCTTCGGCGGCATCGGTATTGGCATGATCATCGTCCCGCTGGCGCTCTCGGCGATCACGGACGTCGGTTTCGACCGGATCGGACCGACATCGGCAATCGTGATGATGCTGCAGAACTTGGGTGGGCCGGTGGTGCTCGCGGTCGTCCAGGCTGTGATCACGTCGCGCACGTTGTACCTGGGCGGCACCAATGGACCGGTGAAGAACATGAACGCCGCTCAGCTGCATGCGCTCGACCACGGCTACACGTACGGGCTGCTGTGGGTGGCCGGGGTGGCCGTGCTGACCGGCGGTGTGGCACTGCTCATCGGATACACCTCCAAGCAGGTGGCTCACGCGCAGGAAGTCCAGCACGCCATCGACGTCGGAGAGATCTAGAGCCGCTAGCTTCGCGAGATTGCATCCAGGGTTGTTGATTCGGCCCGGATCGCAGCCCTCGCCGCAATTTGGCGGACAGACAAGCAGCTAGGCTTGCGCGCTGTGATCACCCGGATGTCCGAGCTGTTCCTGCGCACGCTGCGCGACGACCCCGCAGACGCCGAAGTTGCCAGCCACAAGCTGTTGATCCGCGCCGGCTACATCCGACCGGTCGCGCCCGGGCTGTACAGCTGGCTGCCGCTCGGGCTGCGGGTGCTGCGCAACATCGAACGCGTTGTGCGCGAAGAAATGAACGCCATCGGCGGGCAGGAGATCCTGTTCCCGGCGCTGCTGCCGCGGGCGCCCTACGAGACGACGAACCGGTGGACCGAGTACGGCGACGGCATTTTTCGCCTGCAAGACCGCCGCGGCAACGACTATCTGCTCGCGCCGACCCACGAAGAAGTGTTCACCCTGACCGTGAAGGGTGAGTACAGCTCCTACAAGGACTTTCCGCTAGCGCTCTACCAGATCCAGATCAAGTATCGGGACGAGGCGCGGCCCCGGGCCGGCATCCTGCGGGTCCGCGAGTTCGTGATGAAGGACTCCTACTCCTTCGACGTCGACGACGCCGGACTCAAGGCCGCCTATCACAGGCATCGAGAGGCCTATCAGCGCATCTTCGAGCGGCTCGGAGTGCGCTACGTCATCGTCTCGGCGGTGTCGGGGGCGATGGGCGGCAGCGCGTCCGAGGAGTTCCTGGCCGAAAGCCCGATCGGTGAGAACACCTTCGTGCGCTGCCTGGAGTCCGGCTACGCGGCCAACGTCGAGGCGGTCGTCACCGCCCGCCCGGAGACGCTGCCGATTGACGGGCAGCCCGAGGCGGTGGTTCACGACACCGGCGACACCCCGACCATCGCCACCCTGGTCGAGTGGGCCAACGACGCCGGCCTGGGCCGCACCGTCACCGCGGCGGACACCTTGAAGAACGTGCTGCTCAAGGTGCGCCAGCCGGGCGGCGACTGGGAGCTGCTGGGCATCGGGGTGCCCGGCGACCGCGAGGTCGACGACAAGCGGCTGGGGGCCGCGCTGGAACCGGCCGACTACGCGTTGCTCGACGACGCCGATTTCGCCAAGTACCCGTTTCTGGTCAAGGGCTACATCGGACCGAAGGCGTTGCGCGACAACGATGTTCGCTACCTTGTCGACCCTCGGATTGTCGACGGCACTAGCTGGATCACCGGCGCCGACAAACTCGGGCAACATGTCGTCGGGCTGGTCGCCGGCCGCGACTTCACTGCGGACGGCACCATCGAGGCCGCCGAGGTGCGCGACGGCGACCCGTCTCCGGATGGCGCTGGGCCGCTGGTGTCGGCGCGTGGCATCGAGGTCGGCCACATCTTCCAGCTCGGGCGCAAATACACCGACGCCTTCACCGTCGACGTGCTCGGCGAGGATGGCAAGCCGGTGCGGCTGACCATGGGCTCCTACGGCCTCGGGGTATCGCGGCTGGTGGCGGTGATCGCCGAGCAGCACCACGACGAGCTAGGGCTACGTTGGCCGTCCGAGATTGCGCCGTTCGACGTGCATCTGGTGATCGCCAACAAGGACGCCGAAGCACGCACCGGCGCCGTCGCGCTGGCCGCCGACCTGGACCGACTGGGCATCGAAGTGCTGCTCGACGACCGGCAGGCCTCGCCAGGAGTGAAGTTCAAGGACGCCGAACTGCTCGGTGTGCCGTGGATCGTCGTGGTGGGGCGCGGCTGGGCGGACGGGACCGTCGAGCTGCGCAACCGGTTCAGCGGCGAGACCCGTGAGCTGACCGTCGGCGCGGCGCTGGCCACCGACATCACAGTTGCGGTGTCAGGCGATTAGTCGGTGCCCGGGAGCGCGGTGGTGATCGGGTCGACGCCCAGCACCTGATTCCAGCGGGCGGCCAGCACCGCGCTCTGGGTCAGCGCGGTCACGCCGAACTTGCGGTCCTCCGGCGTTTGCGCCTGCTCGATGACAGCGCGCCACGCCACTTCGGTGTCCTTCTCCATCCGCGCGGCCAGGCGCGTCGCGTCGGTTGCGTTGTTGACCGGAAACGGCAGCTGGTAGCCGGCCGCGGCCACCGGGGCGCTGACCGAGCGGCCGGCAAGCATCGCGATCGTCTGGTCGCGACGCTGCCGATGCTGATTCAGCGCGAACGACACCAAGGTGTTGACCTCGGGTTGGCAGTGCGCGGACACGATGCCGTAGCCATAGATCACAGCGTGTTCGGTGGTCAGCGCGCCGCACAGCGCGGAGTCGGCGGGTGTCTTGGCGGGTGACGGCTCAGCGGATGTCATGAGGCCGATCCGCCGAACACCAGCGCAACGCTGTAGGAGGCCGTGCACGCGGCGGCGATCGAGCCGAGCAGGCCCGCCCGATAACCCGATGACGTGGTTGCCAAGTGGCTTGCGCTGGCCGCGGACTCGCGCAGGGAATTGATCACGTCGGACAGTGTCGGTGGGGGTGCGGCCGCGGCCGACGTGGTCGGCGTCGGGCTGGCGGTCTGACTGGAAGTGGAGGTCGGGTTGACGGCGAGCCGGGCGATCTCGGTCGTCAGCGCCTCCGCGTGGCGAGCGCGTTCGGAGGCGACCTCGGTCAACGCCGCACTGATCGGCTTGGCTGCGGCCGCGGCGGCCGCCGTGGCGAGCTCGCTGTCGTGGCGGGCGCGCTCCAGCTGCGCCTCGAGTTCGTCGACCGCCGGCGGTGCGGGCGGCGAACTGCAGGCGGGCGCGGTCATCCCGAGCACGGCGAGAGCGGCGCCACCGGCCAGCACCTGCCGCCTGCTGAAAACCGGTCTGGCACCCGGCAGCGTGCGTGGCACAGCAACATCCTGCCATTGCCGTGCCGGCGCGGGGGACGCCCCGGTCGTGACGGCGGGTGACCTGGCCGCGATCACGGCTGATACGAGATTCCTGGCGTATCGTTAATGGCTGGTTCACCCGGCACGCGGCTTGGATTTACTGCGAACGGAGGGCCGCCGACCGGACAACTCAAGATGAGGAGCTCGCCGTGGCCATCGGGCTACCGTCGCAGACGCAGGTGATCGAGCTACTCGATGGGGAGTTCGCGCGCGCAGGCTATGAGATCGAGGATGTCGTCATCGATCCGCGCGCCCGTCCGCCGCGGATAACCGTGATAGCCGACGGCGACACCGCACTCGACCTGGACACCATCGCCGCGCTGTCCCGTTCGGCGTCGACCTTGCTGGATGAGTTCAAAAACCTTGACGGTCAGTACGTGCTCGAAGTCAGCTCGCCCGGCGTAGACCGCCCGCTGACCAGCGAGAAACACTTTCGCCGGGCGCGGGGCCGCAAGGTCGAGCTGGCACTGACCGATGGAACGGAGGTCACCGGTCGAGTCGGCGAGATATCGGACAACACGCTGATGCTGGTGATCCGCGACGATCGGGCCCGCGACTGGACGGTGCGTCCGGTGCCGATCGGGGATGTCGTGAAAGCGGT
>DASQSQ010000089.1:0-2440 GCA_035642315.1 Mycobacterium sp. | reverse complement strand
TGGACAGTCGGCTGGCTGATGGGCTCAAGGACGTGGGCCGGCGCGCCCGTACGACGCCGTACATGACACTGTTCGCGGCGTACGCCACGTTGCTGCACCGCTACAGCGGCCAGGACGACCTGCTCATCGGCTCACCGTTCGGGTGCCGCGATCGCGCGGGGCTGGACAGTCTGGTCGGCTACCTTGCCAACCCGGTGGTTCTGCGCGCCGACCTGCAGGGCGACCCGACGTTCACGTCATTGCTGGGCCGGGTCAAGGAGACGGTTCTGGGTGCGCTCGCGCACCAGGACTACCCCTTCGCGCTGCTCGTTGAGCGGCTTCGCCCGACCCGTGACCTGAGCCATACGCCGCTCTTCCAGGTGTCGTTCGCCTGGGAACAGCCGCGCAGATTCGCGGGGTTTACCGGCGGGGACCCGGATCAAGCGCCGCTTGACCTGGTGACCGTCCACATCGGCCAGGGCGGTGCACCCATGGACCTGATGATGCAGGTGGGTGATACGGACGGGCAGTTCATCTGCGAGTTGCAATACAACACGGACCTTTTCGATGACGAAACGATCGAGCGGATGGCCGGGCATTTCGCCACGCTGCTCGGCGGCATCGTCGCCGATCCCGACACGCGCGTGTCGGAGCTACCGCTGCTCACCGAAACCGAGCGCCGCGCGCAGGAGGCGTGGAACGACACCCGGGTCTGCTACGACGATTTCAGCGCCCCCGACTGCTTGCACGAGATGGTCGCGGCAGCGGCTCGACGCAGCCCGCACACCGTCGCCGTATCGTTTGCCGACGACGAACTGACCTACACCGAGCTGGACCGGCGAGCGGATGCGCTGGCGCACCGGCTGCAGCGCCTCGGCGTGGGACCGGACAGCATCGTTCCCGTCGTGCTGGATCGCTCAGCCGACCTGGTCGTCGCACTGCTGGGCGTGCTGAAGGCGGGTGGCGCCTTCATGCCGGTGGATCCGGCGCAGCCCATCAACCGCATCGCGACCATCATGAGCAATGCGCCAGACGCGCCGGTGTGCGTCACGCACCGACACCATCTGGAGCGACTGCCGAGGTTCACCGGCCACCAGCTTTGCCTCGACCTGCACGCGGACACCGCGGACACCGGGGCCGCCGTAGCCGGTACGACCTCAGACAACCTCGCTTATGTCTGCCACACCTCCGGCTCCACCGGCGCGCCGAAGGGGGCGCTCAACACCCACGGCGCAGTCCGCAACTTGCTGCTGTGGATGCAGGCGACCTACCAGCTCACCTCCGACGACCGGGTGCTGCACCATACGCCGATGACCTTCGACGCCTCAGTGGCGGAGATCTTCTGGCCGTTGACCGTCGGCGCACGCCTTGTCATCGCGGAGCCCGAGGGTCACAAGGACGCCGCCTACCTCGTCCGCACCGTGATCGAGCAGTCCATCACGGCGGCGCATTTCACGCCGTCGACGCTGCGGGCTTTCCTCGCCGAACCGGCGGTGACGAACTGCGTCGGACTGCGCACCGTAACGTGCGGCGGCGAGGTGCTGTCCTACGAGCTCGCCCAGCATTTCCTGGGCACGCTGAACGCCGAGTTGTGGAATGAGTACGGGCCCGCCGAGACCGCGATCACCGTCTCCGCGTATCGCTGCCAACGCGGCGCACCCAGCCGAACAATCCCGATCGGGCGACCGATCGCCAACGCCCGCATTCACCTGCTGGACGCCCATCTCCAGCCGGTGCCGGTGGGTGTGCCGGGCGAGCTGTTCGTCGGCGGCGTCGCGGTGGGCCGCGGCTACCTCAACCGGCCCGACGCGACCGCCGCCGTGTTCATCGACGATCCGTTCACCGACCATCCCGGTCAGTTGCTCTACCGCACCGGCGACCTGGCCCGGTATCTGCCCGACGGCAACATCGAGTACCTCGGACGCCTCGATGACCAGGTGCAGATCCGCGGTGTGCGGATCGAGCCGGGCGAGGTGGAGGCCGCGCTGGACAAACACCCCGGGGTTCGGCAGAACGCCGTGGTGGCAGGGGACGACGGCCGTGGCAGCACCCGGCTGGTCGCCCACATCGTGGCGGCGAGCCGGCCCGCGCCGACCACTGCTGAGCTGCGCCGGTTCCTCCTCGACTGGCTGCCCACGGCGATGGTCCCGGCTGTCTTCTCGGTGGTGGACGCACTGCCACACACGTCGAGCGGAAAGGTGGACCGCCGGGCCTTAGCGGTGGCGGGCGACGCAGCTCCTGTGCCGGAGCCGGCGTTCGTCGCACCGCGCACGCCCGCCGAGGAGATCCTCAGCGAGATCTGGCGTGAGGTGCTCGATCTGGAACGGGTTGGCGTGCACGACGACTTCTTCGCTCTCGGCGGCTCGTCGACCCACAGCCTGGAGGTCGCGCTGCGGGCGAAGGAGGCCGGCCTGCCGCTGCGGCCGGAGTCGGTGTTCTTATTCGGCACGATCGCCGAGCT
>DASQSQ010000088.1:0-4147 GCA_035642315.1 Mycobacterium sp. | reverse complement strand
TCTCGGCCTTTAGATCTGGTTGGCGTACGCGTTGGCTTACTGGTCCCCAAACGGCCCCCAGCGGCAGCGCGGAAACCGCCTCTGATCTGCGTCGGGCTGACAGGATTTGAACCTGCGACCACTTGACCCCCAGTAAGTAGCGGTAACGCGTTTTCCCAGGTCGCTGGCAGCCCTCGCTGCCACGGCGTTGGTGTGTGACGTTCACTGACGCGCATGTCGTTCAGCATCGCGCATGACGTGTGGTCCCTAGGTGGTCCCCAGCCCAGGCCGCAACCGTCACTAGCTGTGTACGTACATTCACCGTACAATGAAGTGGTCGACAGTTGCGAGCAGAGATTACCGAGGGAAGAAGGAGGTCTCGCTGTGGCAGTCAAGACGAAGCGCATCGAGCTTCGCGCGGAGCAAGCAACCTTGGACCGCATCCAGCGCGCCGCCAACCTTGTCCATGAGCAGACGTCGGAATTTGTGCGGAAAGCTGCGATGCAACGGGCCGAAGACATCCTGCGTCAGGAGTTGGTAACGGCAATGGAGCCCGAACAGTTCGACAAACTGATGTCCTCGCTCGATGCCGCTGACGACGCGCCGCGGCTGGCGGCAGCCGCACGCAAACCAGCGGTCTTTACAAGGCGCTGAATAATGTTCGAGTCCGCGCGACTCACTGACGCCCACACGTTGGAAGGATTCGACTGCGGTAAGGAATCGCTGAATACCTGGCTCATCGCACATGCCCGTCGCGCGGACAGCAGCGGAGTCGCGCACGTCTACGTGTGGACCCCGCTCGGCGAACAGAAAGTCAGCGCCTATTTCGCCATCTGTCCCACCGAGGTAGTACGCAACGACGACGGCCTCTCGGGATCCATGGCCGGCGGCTATTCCCGCATACCCGGATACTTGATTGCCCGCCTGGCGATCGACACATCGCTTCGGGGTCAGGGATATGGCGAGCAGCTGCTTCTCGACGCACTAGGCAAAGCCGTCGCCGCATCGGAAATTGGCGGCGGTCGGCTCATCGTCGTTGATGCCATAGACGACGAGGCGCAATCCTTCTACGAGCACTACCACTTCATTCCCGTCAGGAATCGCGAGCGTCGTCTGGTCATGAAGGTATCCACAGCGGCGAAAGCGCTCGGCGAACGCTGGCGGGAGTAAACCCTTCCGCCGAATAATGTGATGCTCAAGGAGAAGTAACCGTTAGCGGCATGGAGAGTTTCCCTGGCGAGTTGGACACGCTGCGTGCCGACAACGCGCGTTTGCGTCACCTTCTCCGGCTGAGTGAGGAACAGGCACGCGCAGCCGCCAGTGACCAGGCGACACTGACGGGAGCGCCGACCTCACCGGTGACAATGGGCTCCAGCTCCGCTGATAAGGTGCAGTTCTTCTTCGAGTTGTTCCGTTCTCGCACCGATGTTTACGCGCTTCGCTGGGAGAATCGTCGAGATGGCCGTTCGGGTTGGATGCCGGCGATCAAGGGCTATTGGCGCAAGGGCATGAATCGGGCCGACGCACCTTACCTTCCGCTGACTCCAGAGGTCATTGACGCCCACCTGCGGGGCGAGACAAACATCGGCCTGTATCCGCTCAGCGATGACGACACGTGCTGGTGGATAGCGGCCGATTTCGACAAAGCAGCCGCGATGCTCGATGCACTCGCGTACATGAAAGCGGCTCGCTCCTATGGAATTCCGGCTGCGCTAGAGGTATCACAATCCGGACGAGGAGCTCACGTCTGGATCTTTTTCGCTCATGCGATCTCGGCATCGGTCGCCCGCAGCGTCGCTACGAGTCTGCTGGGTGAGGCATTTCGGCTTCGTGGCAGCATGCATCTGAGTAGCTATGACCGCTTGTTCCCGTCTCAGGATGTGCACACCGGGCGTGGGGTGGGCAATCTGATCGCGGCGCCGATGAACGGCAAGCGTCGTCAACACGGCACCACCGTCTTCCTCGATCCGGCTACCCTTGAGCCATACGAGGATCAGTGGGCATACCTGTCAAGCATCGCCAGATTGTCCACCAAAGACGTGATCGCGTTGGCGCGTCAACTTCCCGACCCGCAGATTGGCCACAACGTCCGGCGTCTGCAGCTGCCGACGTCGTCACGCATCATTCCGCGACCTGCGGCAATCATCCGCGCAGAGTTCACATCCCGACTCACCCTGACCGCCAATGATCTTGGCCCAGCCATGATCTCGGCGGTCAAACACGCCGCATCGATACGCAACCCCGAGTTCGATGCGCGCCAACGCGCCCGCCGCAGCACTTGGGACACACCACGGTTCCTCTACAGCTACGACGAAACAGCTGAAGGTGATCTCGTCCTGCCCCGCGGACTCCATCCGCTGCTGACCGAACTCGTCGAATCGGCCGACAGCACACTACGCGTAGATGACAAACGCATCACCGGCGAACACCACGAGTTCAGCTGCACGACGCCGTTGCGCACCGTGCAGACCAGCGCACTGCGCCAACTCCTTGAACAAGACACCTACGTCCTTGTCGCGCCACCGGGTACCGGAAAGACGGTGATCGCCTGCGCGGCAATCGAATCACGGTCCACATCCACTCTGGTCCTTGTCGATCGCAAAGCCCTCGCCGACCAATGGCGCGACCGGATCAGCAGCCACCTCGGTTTCAAGTGCGGTCAAATCGGCGGTGGGCGATCGAAAACCACAGGCATTCTCGACATCGCCTTACTGCCAACACTCGCCCGCCGCGACAACGTCGAAGACATCACCGCCAACTACGGATTCGTCATCGTCGACGAATGCCACCACGTCGCCGCTAGCGCATTCTTCGGCGTCCTGAGCCGCATAGCCGCGCGCTACTGGCTCGGCCTCACCGCGACTCCAGAACGCCGCGACGGGCTCGAAGACCTGATCTATCACCAACTCGGATCACACCAGGTAGCGATCGACCAGCCGAGTACCGGACAACTCCCCGTCGACAGCTCCGACCTACTGACGCCCCACCCGGTTCTGCACCTGCACCCGACCCAATTCCAATACCGCGGCGACGCCGATCCCACCGCACCCGGTGGAATGGCCGAAATCTATCGAGCCCTCGTCGCCGATCACGCACGACTCGACCAAATCGTGGCCGATGTCCTGACCGCCGCCGAAACCGGCGCCAACATCCTGGTGCTCACCACATGGGTCGATCACCTCAACGCGATCACCGACCGGCTACGGACCGCAGGAAAGACCGTCACCGTCCTCAGCGGCGGCATGAAGGCTCGTGAACGCCGCCAAATCGCCGACCAACTTGCCGACCACACGCCCGACTCGGATCCACTCCTGATCGTCGGCACCAGCTCATTCATCGGGGAAGGCTTTGACTGCCCAGCCCTCGACACACTGTTCCTGGCCGCGCCGATCACCTTCAAGAACCGGCTCGTCCAATACATCGGCCGTGTCACCCGGCCCTACCACTCAAAGACAACCGCAACCGTGCACGACTACCACGACGAGCGCACCCCTGTTATCGCCTCATCGCTGAAGAAACGAGCTCCCGGCTACATCAAGATGGGCTTCCCTGACCCGCGCAAGATGATCCGATAGAACTGCGCGCCACCCCACTTGACCAGCGGTCAATTTCGGCACATGGACAGCGCCCTCAGCCGAGCCGCATAACGTGCACAGGCGCGCGTGGCGTGTGGTCAACTGGCAGAAACTCCCCTGCACGAGTCCATCGAGCGCGCCGCCGGCACCGCGTGTGGTCCCCAGGGCCGTTTGCACCTCACGCAACCGCCCGGCTGCATATCGACATCATCCCAGGTAAAGGTCTATTTTCTCTCGTCGGGCTGACAGGATTTGAACCTGCGACCACTTGACCCCCAGTAAATAGCGATAACGCATTTCCTCAGGTCGCGGCTACTCTGCGGGTCTACTGTATCCGCGCATGACGTGCACAGAGGCGCAGGTCGTTCACCATCGCGCACACCGTGTGGTCCCAACGTGGTCCCCAAGACCCGGCGGGGCCACACGGTGTGCGCGTCCCAGGCTCTCTAACGGGACCCGCAGTATCAAGCCGGCAAATGCTCGCGGATTTCGCGGACGCCACGGCCGAGGCGTCGGCGGAGGAGGGTCCGCAATGTGACGCTATCGGCGTAGCCGACCAGTGAGGCGATCTCGTCGAGGGTCCGGTCGCTGGT
>DASQSQ010000087.1:0-5968 GCA_035642315.1 Mycobacterium sp. | reverse complement strand
GCAATGCCTCCGACTACGGCAGCCTGCCGGTCAACGGCGCGGTGGTGCTGGTCGACCGCGGCACCTGCCCGTTCGCCCAAAAGGAAGCCGCCGCCGTGCAGCGCGGCGCCGTCGCGATGATCATCGTGGACAACGTCGTCGAGGAGCATATGGGCGGCACCTTGGGCGAGAACACCGACGTCAAGATTCCGGTGGTCAGCGTGACCAAGCCCGACGGCGCGGCGCTGCGCCTCACCTCGGGGCCCGCGACGGTCAAGCTCTCCGCGGAGACCAAGACCATTGCGGCCCGCAACGTCGTCGCGCAGACCAAGACCGGCTTGACCAGCGACGTCGTGATGGCCGGCGCGCACCTCGACAGCGTTCCCGAGGGGCCGGGCATCAACGACAACGGGTCCGGGGTGGCGGCGGTTCTGGAGACCGCACTGCAGCTGGGCAGTTCACCGCAGGTCCACAACGCGGTGCGATTCGGCTTCTGGGGTGCAGAGGAACTCGGGTTGGTCGGGTCGCGGAAATATGTCCAGTCGTTGGATATCAACGCGCTCAAGGACATTGCGCTGTATTTGAACTTCGACATGCTCGCTTCGCCGAATCCCGGCTACTTCACCTACGACGGGGTCCAGTCGATGCCGCTCGACAAGCGGGGTAATCCGGTGGTGCCCGAGGGCTCGGCCGGTATCGAGCGTTCGCTGACCGCCTACCTGAACTCGGCAGGCAAGACCCCACAGGACACGTCGTTCGACGGCCGCTCCGACTACGACGGCTTCACCCTGGCCGGCATTCCATCGGGCGGGCTGTTCTCCGGCGCGGAGAACAAGAAGTCCCCGGAGGAGGCCAAGTTGTGGGGCGGAGCGGTGGACCAGCCGTTCGACCCGAACTACCACAAGAGCACCGACACCCTGGACCACATCGACCGCGCCGAGCTCGGCATCAACGGCGGCGGTGTCGCGTATGCGGTTGGCCTCTACGCCCAAGATGAAACCGGCCGCAACGGCGTTCCGGTTCGCGAGGACCGCACCCGCCACGAGCTGGCCAAGTAACGATTGGGCTGTTGCGGCTCAACCGATCTCAGACTCGAACTACAGGCCCGGCAGGCAATTGACGAAGGGAACGAGCCCGGGGCATTGCTGGGCAATATCCGGCGGATTCGCGGGCGGCGGAGGCGGCGGGATCGGAGTCGGAAACAGGTTCGGTCCCTCCCAGTAATGGGCAGGAGCCTTCGTCCGCACGTCATAGGCGAAGTAGTAGGTGTGGCAGACGCCCATGTCCCACACCAGGTCCGCATCCGACCGCGGTGGATCGTTCGGCATCGGTTGCCCGGGGCACCATTGGAATGGGCCGTAGTCGTAGGCCTGGGCGGCGCCTGCTCCCAGTCCCAACCCGGCCAAGCCCAAACCGCCGGACAGCAACGCGGTTGTTGCTAGCCCCACGATTCGTCGTTTCATAGGCGGCAGATTATCCCTGCGTGAACTGGAAAAACTGCCAAGCTGCAAAATTCGGTCCATGCGTTGCTACAGACCGGGAAGGCAGATGGGGGCCCGTAGCGCTGCGACAACGACCCGCTTGGGGGTTTGGGTAATGAACATGGACGTCAAGTTAGGCAGCGGCGCTGAACGGATCCTTAATGGATTCGCTAGTCGCCGGTGCGCTCAAACTTGTCTTCGAAATCGCCTCCGGCACAGGCGCTTTCGGTTGTCACATTTTGACCGTGCCCGGTGAGCAGCGGAATCGGCTCCTGCAGTGGATCGGGCAACGGGTATTCGGCGGTGAGTTTGATATGCGCGGTGCCGCCGAGATTGCAAGGGACCGTGCCCTCGTCGTCGCGGGTCCACTTTCCACCACTGAAGACCAGTGGCACGACCCCGTCGGGTGCGTGGAACAGGCTCATGCAGCGATCGCCGGCGCGGAGACACTGCGTGCGGACGGTGAGATCGTCTTGTCCTGGCGCAGAATTGCCGTTCGCGTAGGTGATCGTTTCGTGGTAGCGGCCGTGCAGCGCAGTGGCCGGAGACGCGGCCCGCGGCGGCAAGGTGGCCGGGTCGGGAACCTTGGCCAGGTCGGGATCGCCCGTGCGAGTGAAGGTTACGCTGCGTTTCCCGGCGCTGCAGCTGTTGGTGGTGGATCGGGTGGTTTCGCCGGACAGCGTGCCGTCGGGCTGCGGCTGCAGGGTAAACACCACCCAGACTTCGGCAGGCGCGTTATTGCACGGTGTTGAGGCCAGGCCTACGGCTGTCCAGATGCCGCCCAGCTGGTCGAACACCAAATTCGACAGGAGCACAATTCCGCTGGCACCGACGTATGACGCCGTCGCGACGCAGCCGCTTGAGCCGCACGCCGAGCGCACGTCCCAGGTGCCGGTCATCGGCGGCGCACCGGCGACCGGTTTGCCCTCGAGATCGGTGCCCGGGCCATAGTCCGCCCGATAGGTGCCGGTGAACGAGGTGGCATCGACTTTCGCAGTCGCCGACGGTGCACCATCAGTGGGCTTCCCGGTGCCTACCTGACTGCGGTGCCCGAAGAGCGTCACGCCCGCGATGACAACGGCAGCGATGACCAGCAACGGGATGGCCACAACCGCCGCAAGCCGAGCTTTCGAACGCGAAACCCGTTGCACACCAGCACCTATCGTGGGAGATGCGGCAACTTCGCTTGGCTGGGTTGGTGGTTGCTCCGGCGGTGGGGTGTGGAAGTGGACCGACTGCGGACTGAGCTGGTGCTGCAGGGCCGCGGCGAATTCTCGACAGCTGGCGAACCGGTCGGCAGGCGCTTTGGCCATCGCTCGGGCCAGCGCCGGATCCAGCCCGGCCAACTCCGGGCGGCGTTGCCCTAGCGATGGTGCGGGAGACATGCAATGTTTGGTGATCACCACCGCGGGATTGGAATCGACATATGGCGGTGCGCCGGTCAATAGGTGAAATGCGGTGCAGGCCAGCGCGTATTGATCGGCGCGCCCGTCGAGCGGCTCGCCCTTCAACTGCTCGGGCGCCGCGTAGGACACTGTGCCCACTGCCATATTCGTCTCGGTCAGCCCCGATATGTCATCGATGCGGCGAGCGATTCCGAAGTCGGCCAGGAAAATTCGTTGCGTTTGGGAGTCCAGCAGGATGTTGGCCGGTTTGACATCGCGGTGCAGTAGCCCCCGCTGATGCGCATAATCCAGCGCAGAGCCGACCGCGGTGATGATCGCCAGCGCATCGGCCAGCGGCATGCCGCCCGAGTAGTGGTCGCGTACCAGCCGACCCGCATCGGTGCCGGCCACATAGTCCATCGAAATCCAAAACTGCTCGTCGTATTCGCCACGGTCGTGGATGCTCAGGATGTTGGGGTGCGACAAGCTGGCGGCCAAATCGGCCTCACGCAGAAACCGCTCTCGATATTGGGGGTCGGCGGTCAATTCCGCCGACAACACCTTCAGCGCATCCTGACGCGGCAACCGCGGATGGGCTGCCAAGTACACCGTGCCCATCGCGCCGGCGCCGAGTACCCGCAGGATCGTGAATCCCGCAAACAGTTCGCCCACCGACACCGGCATGGCCGAATCCTAGCGTTAGACGCCGCGGCCACGGTGCTGGAGAAGCTATGCTGCTGCTACATAGCTGGCTTACTGGTTGGGCGCGGTGGGGTGATGACTGCGACTTCGCTTCGCGCCGGGCGTGACGACGCGACGGACGGCAAAGCCGTCCAGTTCGGTGTCTTGGGCCCGTTGCAGATGAGCATCGGCGGCGCGCTGGTGCCGTTGGGCACACCCAAGCAACGCGCGGTGCTGGCGGTGCTGATTGTCAACGCCAATCGGCCGGTGGACATCGACGTGCTGATCGGCGCCGCCTGGAATCAACGGCCACCCGCGGGAGCGAGAGCCACCCTGCATGCCTACATCTCCAACTTGCGTCGTCTGATGAGCAGCGCGGGCATCGACCGCGCGCTACTGGCCAGCGCACCCCCGGGGTACCGACTGGCCATCGGCCAAGATCAGTACGACCTCGGGCGTTTTCGCGCCCAGAAAGACGCGGGGTTGCATGCCGCGGCCGCCGCGGAATTCGAGCAGGCCAGCCGGCAGATGTCAGATGCGCTGGCGCAGTGGCGCGGCCCGTTCTTGGAGGACCTGCGCGACTTTCAATTCGTCGAGGCCCTTGCCACGGCGTTCGATGAGGAAAAGGTCGTCGCCCACACTGCCCACGTTGAAGCCGAAATCGCCTGCGGCCGACCACAAGCCGTGATCACGGAACTAGAGACGCTGATCGCCGAGCATCCGTACCGCGAGCCGCTGTGGGCCCAGCTGATCACCGCCTATTACTTGGCGGACCGCCAGTCGGATGCCCTCGACTCGTACCTGCGGCTGAAAACCAGACTGGCCGAAGACCTGGGCATTGATCCGGGCGCTAAATTGCGTGAGCTCTACGAGCAAGTCCTGCGCCAGGAACCCGTCGACGTGCGCAAGGCTGCTCAGGCGCATGCCGAAGACACCATCGTGTCTTCGGTCGCCGTCGAAGGCAACGCAACCCCGATTCACCGGCCCGTCGCCGCGGCGTTGCGCGGCGCCGACGGGCAACGGTATATGTTGGCCGGCCCGGCCACGCGCATCGGGCGCAACTCCGACAACGACATCGTGCTGTCCGACGTTAAAGTCAGCCGGCACCACGCCGTCATTACCGCCAGCGGCACAGCATTCGTCATCACGGACCTGGGATCGGTCAACGGGGTTCGTGTGCGCGGGGAGCGGATCGATCCCAGCGCCGAGTTGTTCGACGGTGATCGAATTCGCATCGGTGACCAAGAATTCACACTCGAGACGGCTACTTAGAATCTATTAAGCCCCTCGTCGGACTCTGTTGACAGCCCGGAAAACCGGGAGTGACGACCGAAAAGAGTCCACCATGACGAACCCCACCCACGGCAACGCACCCCAGGCAACGTCCTATCGGCCCGAGCCGCCGCAGTTGCTGCCGACCACCATCGCCGACGGCAGTGCGGCGGGCGTGTACTACCGCATCGACGGAGAGCTGGTGCCGGTACTGCACATCTGGCTGGACGGCAGCGTACCGGTGTTTTTCGAGCACCACGTGGTGTTGTGGAAAGAGCCAGCGCTCGCAATCGGGATCAAAGGCAAGGGTGCACTCAAGCGCATGATCGCCGGCATGCCGCTGCTTTTGACCGAGGCACGTGGGCCTGGGCAGCTCGCGTTTTCCCGCGACGCCGCCGGTCACGTCTTCCCGCTCCATTTGAGCCCCGGTTCCGCCGTTGAGGTGCGCGAGCACCAATACCTCGCGGCAACAGGGAATCTGGAATACGGGTTCACCCGGCTGAAAGGGATCAAGAACGTGATGTTCGGCTCGACCGGACTCTTCGTGGACCGGTTCGCCGCGACACAGTCTGAAGGCGTGGTGTGGTTGCACGGCAACGGCAACGTCTTCGAGAAGGTTCTGGGTCCCGGCGAGCAGATCGACGTGGAGCCGGGAAGCTGGATATACCGCGACGAGAGCGTCCGGATGGACGTGCAGGTGTACGGGCTGCGGACCGGAATACTAGGCGGCACCGGCAATCTCGTATTCAACCGGTTCACCGGCCCCGGCCGCGTCGGCATTCAGTCGATGTACATCGACTCCTCGGCCGGCATGGACTGAGCGTCACCCGCCGAACAGTCCATTAAGGATCCAGTAAGCGCGCTCCCGCAAAGTGTTAACGCGTCGCGATGAGCGATGACGAACGATCAGAAGAAAGAAACGGAGTCCAACTATGAAACGCGAAGTCATGATCACGGCCGGCGCGGCGGCGATCCTCGGCGTGGCGCTGGCGGGCTGCTCGCACAGCGACGCCGTCAGAACCGGCAACGGCGCTGTCGGCGCCACCAGCGAGTCGAACACCAAGGTGGTCGTCGACGGCAAGGACCACAGCGTCAAAGGCGCGGTTGCCTGCACCACCGCCGCAGGCAACGTCAGCATTGCCATCGGCGGCGCGACACCCGGTGCATCGG
>DASQSQ010000086.1:0-4431 GCA_035642315.1 Mycobacterium sp. | reverse complement strand
CGAATCGGCGTGAAGCGGGTGCGCCTGTCACATTGGGCCCGGTGCGTGATTCTGGTCACGCCTGGCCGATTCGTAAGTGACTGCGCGAAGATGGTGCCGGTAACTATTCCAGTCGTCGGTCCGTCCTTGGTTACAGGAGGTATGCGATGGGATCGGTTGACTACATCGATGCGGTGGACGCAGCCTTGGATCGATTGCGCACCACCGGCTTCTATATCGGCGACTTCTTCGCTAACCACGGGCCGATGGCCGCCGAGGCGTTAGCCAAACTCGGTTACTGCGACGAGGTCGATGGCTGGGTGGACGCCAACATCGCCCACCGTGACCACCGGCCCCTGCCAAAACCCGGCGAGCCCATCGACGATTGGCGGGTGGCGCTGGGCGATCGCAATCGCGGCGGTGACTGGGTGCAGCTCTTTCGCCACGAACTGGCTGAGGCGCCGTGGCGCGATGTGTTGCGAATATGGTGGCCGAAGCTGTTACCGGGTTGCGCCGGGTCACTCACCCATGGGCTGATTCGTACCGCCCACGCGGTGCGGTCGCTGCGCGAGGCTGACCGGCCGAGCGAGCTTCAGATCGACGAACTTGCTCGGGCGCTGGGCTTTTGGGCTACTGCGTTTACCTCGCTGGCTATCGACCCCGGCCAGGACGACGATCAAGCGGGCGCACCCGTCGACCGCGCACTAAGTGACCTGACAGCCGAATACGCGGGCCACTTCGCCAACACCAAGCCGTCGTTCCCAATCCCGTTGATTCACACCATCACTGCGCCCGCCGCGATGCGCCTGCTATTGCCGGAATTGCCCGACGAGTTGCACGCGCCGTCATTGCGCACGATGGCGCAGGTCAATCGCGAAGTGTTCGCCCGTTTCGGCGGTCAGCGGGCATCGGGTAGCGCCGAACCCATCGAGACCGCCCGCACGTTCGCCGCACTGGCCGCCGAAGCGGTCGACATCGGTGACGAGCATGCGATCAAGGTTTGCGAGGCGGCCATGCGGGAGAACGCCAGCCGCCCCGACGCCCGCTACCTCAGTGCCGCAAGCACTGCGGTGGACCTGATCCGCAGGGGCTGAGCGGGTTTCACCGGAAGATATTGACGTTCTCGGGTAGCCGCAGCGGCGCTGGATCACGCCGGCCGGTGGCCGCGAGAAGGAAGTCGTGGGCCGCCAGGCCAGTTTGTTGTGTGAAATGCTCAGCCGGAACGGCCAACATGCGCGCGACGGCCGGTTCCACCCGGGCGGTGTCGTCACGCAGCAGCGCGCCGAGGACGAAATCGAGGCTGGCGTGCAGACCTGGTCCAGCGTCGAATGGCAAGCCCAAAGCGTCGCGGATGTCGTCGCCGTGCAGGTAGGCGTCCTGCTGCAGCGCATGTACGCCCTGACCGAGAGTGAGCCCAGGCGCCGGGCTGGGCGCTGACCAAGCTGCATCATCGATCACCGTCGCCAGCTGGGCGATTGAAGTCAGCGCGGTGTGTAGCTGCTCGGCAAGCACGGTCGGGGATTCGCTGCGCAGGGCCGCGGCCTGGTCGTCTGGCGTCCGGCTGCCGACGGTGCCGCTGACCGTGTCGATCGCCTGCCCCACAACGTGGGCGGCGACGTCGCGCACTTGCCAACCGATGCAGCGGGTTTGACGGGTCCAGTCAGAGTCGCTCAGTGCGCCAATGAGTTGAGCGAATGAGCGATATTCGTCGACAAGACCGGTGATGGTGCGGTGGCGATCGGGTCGCGGTCGCACAATCGATGGGGTAGTCATCGCAGCGCTTCTTTGACGGCACGCAACCGCTGCAACTGCTCGACGAACCCGTCGGGGCCGAGTACGCCCACCCGGCAGACCAGATGCTGCGCGCCGGCGTCGATGAAGCCCGCCAGCCGCGCGGTGACGGCGTCGGGCGTTCCCGCAGCGAAGGTCTGGATCTGCTCTACAGCATCGATGCCGAATCCATATGTCTCGGTAGCGAAATGATCCAGCGCAGCGCGGCCGGCGTCGGCATCTTCGGTCACCAGCACGGTGACGAAGAGCGCCGGTGTGACGGCGTCCGGCGCGCGTTCAGCGCGCCGGGCGGCGGCACGCACCTCGGCCAGCCCCGACCGATAGTCTTGCGGCCTAGGCGGATACGGCAGCCATCCGTCGTATATTCGCCCGGCGCGGGCCCTCGCGCCGGGGGTGTTGGCAGCCAGCCACACCGGCGGGCCGGCTGCGCTGAACGGCGTGATACCAGCCGGGATGTCGTCGAGATGCAGCACTGCTCCGTGAAATGAGCTGTCCTCCTTAGTAGTCCAGAGTTGGCGCCACAGCGCGACGGTGTCGTCGAGACGCGCAAATCGTCGGTGCCACGACACCTCCGAGGCGGCGTACTCCACTTCGGACAGTCCGGGGAAGCCCGCGCCGACCGCGACCGCCAACCGTCCGTGCGAGAGCCGGTCAATAGAAGCCAGCACCTGCGCCGTCTGCACCGGGCGACGCAGCACCGGCTGCAAGGCAGCGGTGCCCAGGGTGATCCGATCGGTGACGGCGGCCGCTGCCGACAGAAATGTCAACGCCTCGATGCGTGGCCGCACCAACGAGTCGTTGGCCCATAGCGAGTCGAATCCCAAATCTTCCACCGCGCGGGCGCAGTCGAGAAGGCGGCGAAGATCGGCACCGGCCCACGGCTCGGCGGCCAGGGGCGGGACGACACCAATGAGGACATTTTGATCCATGCCGCGATCGTGACGTCCGGGCTGATGGACGGCAATTCCCGACAAGGAATAGCGGTCAGCGTCCGAAATGGGTTGACTTGTTTGTATGTCTGTTTCAGCGCCGAGCGAGTTCGGCACGGTACTGCGCGAATGGCGCAACCGGCGCCGGCTCAGCCAGATCGACCTGGCCATCGAGGCGGGCACCACCCAACGGCACGTGAGCTTTCTGGAGCAGGGTCGGTCGGCGCCGGGGCGCGACATTGTCAGCCGATTGGCCGACTCACTGCAGCTGAGCCTGCGGCAGCGCAATGCGTTGCTGTCGACGGCGGGCTTCGCGCCGGCGCATCCGGAGTCATCGCCGGACGCCCCACTGCTGCGACCAGTTCGGACGGCGCTTCAGCATGTCCTTGACGGCCACCTGCCGTATCCGGCCATCGTCATGGATGGTTTCGGTGAGCTGGTCGCAGCCAACGGCGCTTTTGAGCTGTTGACCGACGGGGTGGCTGGGTCCCTGCTGGAGGCCCCGATCAACGTGTTGCGGGTCGCGCTGCATCCGGAAGGCATGGCGGCGCGCATAGTCAATCTCGACGATTGGCGCCGCCACATTTTGCACGGTTTGCGTGAGCGCGGTCCGCATCCGCGTATCGACGCGCTGATCGAGGAACTCGAGGGCTACGGCGTGCCGGCGCCAGGCAGCCGACCGGTCGAATCGCTGGGCTTCGCGGTGCCGTTGCATCTCCGTTCGCCGGACGGCGACGTGAGGCTGCTTGCGACGATCTCGACGTTCGTTACGGCACTGGACGTCACGGTCTCGGAGCTGCGCCTGGAGGCGTTTTTGCCCGCCGACCAGGAGACCGCCGCGATCCTCACCCGCCGCCACGCCGCCCGGGATCTCCGCGCTCAGACGCGATAGCCGCCAACTGCGTGGTCCAGGCATCGCGTGGTTCTCGATGTGCCCGCTAAACTCGCAGCAGCCAAATTCCGATCCAAAGACGTCCTTCGCCCTCGTAGCTCAGGGGATAGAGCACGGCTCTCCTAAAGCCGGTGTCGCAGGTTCGAATCCTGCCGGGGGCACTAGTGTTTTTGCAGGTCAGCGCGTTGAATTCCGAATTTCGCGTTCGGTCGCAGGTTCGTCTGGTCGGTGTTTGGTCAGTGATTGTTTGGCATCAGATGACTCGCGTTGGCTGGCTATGGTCAGTCGCGCGGCAGCGTCGAGTCGCGAAGCGATGTCGTCAAGGTCGGTGGGGAACAGACCCGCATAGTGGTTGAGCGTCGTCGCCGCCGACTCGTGGCCCAACAAGCGCGCAACCGCGACGACCGACGCACCCTCCTGGATAGCCAGCGATGCCGCGGTGTCGCGCAGGTTATGAGGAGTGATACTCAAGCCGAGCGACTCGACCGCGGAATCGAAAACGTCGCGTCGCCAGTTGCGATTGCGCAGCGGTGTGCCCGACCCGGAAGGAAAGACCAATTCGCCCCGGTGCGGGAGAGCTTTGTAGCCCGCGAGCTCACCTGACACGATCTCAGGGACAGGCACCGTGCGAGCCTGATGATTCTTCACCGGCGACAACTCACCTCGTGCCGCCTCCTCTGAATACGCCCGAACGACGCGCAAGGTCCTGCTTTGCAGATCGACGTCAGA
Organism: Mycobacterium sp.; assembly: GCA_035642315.1. Classification (GTDB taxonomy): domain Bacteria; phylum Actinomycetota; class Actinomycetes; order Mycobacteriales; family Mycobacteriaceae; genus Mycobacterium. The sequence continues at coordinate 111 of DASQSQ010000086.1, read as the reverse complement.
CCATCGCAAGGCAGCTAGCTCGCCCCACCGCAAACCGCAATAACCGGCGACGAGCACCAGCAGTCGGTCCCGCCTTGCGTCGACCACTCCCGCAAGCCGCCAGAGCTCGTC
>DASQSQ010000085.1:0-2269 GCA_035642315.1 Mycobacterium sp. | reverse complement strand
GGTTCTTGTCCGAGGATGAACGCGTCCGCGTCGCCGACCTGCATCGTCTGGGCTGCTCGACACGGGTGATCGCGCGCAAGCTCGGCCGCGACCCGTCCACGATCAGCCGGGAACTGCGCCGCAACGCCGATCCCGTCACCGGCTCCTACCGGCCATTCACCGCGCACCGACGCGCCCTGGGCCGCCGTCCGCGACCACGACCGGCCAAGTTGGCTGCCGATCGTGAGCTGCGCACAATGGTGCGACAGCTGCTGGACCGGTGGTGGAGTCCCGAGCAGATCTGCCACGCGCTGCGCCGCCGCTTCCCGGGCCAGCCGGAGAGCCATCTGGTGCCCGAAACCATCTATCAGGCGATCTACGTGCAAGGACGCGGCGGATTGCGCCGTGAACTGCACCGCGCCCTGCGCACCGGCCGCGCCATGCGCCGGCCACGGCGCGGCTCCACCGCGGTGCCGACCGGCACGATTCCCGGGATGGTCATGATCAGCGAGCGCCCCGCCGAGGCCGCCGACCGGGCCGTTCCCGGCCATTGGGAGGGCGATCTTATCGTCGGCGCCAGCCACGGTTCGGTGATCGGCACTCTGGTAGAACGCTCGACCCGTTACGTGATGCTGCTGCATCTGCCCGACGGCGGCACCGCCACCGCGGTGCGGGACGCGCTGATCAGCACCCTGGGCACGCTGCCGACGCAGCTGCGGCGCTCATTGACCTGGGATCAGGGTAAGGAAATGGCCCGCCACCGCGAATTCAGCCTCGCCACCGACATTGCGGTCTATTTCTGCGATCCGCACTCACCATGGCAGCGGGGATCGAATGAGAACACAAACGGCCTGCTGCGCCAGTACTTCCCCAAGGGCACCGACCTGTCGGCACACACCGCCAGCGATCTCGCCGCCGTCGCGACCCAACTCAACACCCGACCCCGCAAAACACTCGACTGGCAAACACCGGCCCAACGCCTCGATAAGCTACTCGCACAAGCTCATTGACAACCAGTGTTGCAACGACCGCTAAAATTCGCCTCGTCAGAACTGTCGTCAGCTTACGGTGCGAAACAGGGTCACTCCCACCGCTTCCTCATACCCGGCGATCCTGCGCTGACGATCGGCTGTGTCAAGGGTGGCGAAGCCATCGCGTAGTGACGTCGGAGACGCCCTTTACTCAGCCGATCGGGAAGTCAGACACTGCGAGATGAGGTGGCGCTTGACGTAGTCGGCGATGGAGCAGCTGCGGACAGGTTTTGAGCTCGGGCTCGATCCGTGACCGCGAAGGTTGAACGCGATGGCGCGGTAGCCGTGACCGGCGAAGAAGTCCAAGAAGTTCTCGTCCCAACACCACGCCGCTTGAAAAGCGCCGTGCACGAACACTAAGTGGAACAGGGTGGGACCCGCTGCAACGCCCCCTTTTCGATCACTTCCAGCTTCCTCCCTTAGTCATTCCGGCCAAGCAGAGCCGGACGTGTCAGATCAAGATCAGATCCACCCTCAGCGCTGAGCAACGGGGCTTCGTGAGCGCTCGGCAGTTCGCGGCGCTGAAACGGCTCGGCGTCAACGTCTTTACCCGCACAGCACAGTGTTAAGGCGTGTCCGGCGGTGGTTTACTACCCGTCGACAAATCGAGCGCCAGTCGCGGTGTTGACCCCTCGCATCACCTGCTCACGAAACGCCCGTGGCGACATTCCGTATCTCTGTTTGAACAGTCGTGAGAAATGCGCGGAGTCGATGTATCCATGACGTGCGCAGATGGTGCCGATGCTGTCCCGCAGCAAGCTTGGATCTTCGAGGTCGTGACGGCAGCGTTCTAATCGGCGTTCTTTGATGCATCCGGCGACGGTGATTCCGAAGCCCGCGAACAGCTTCTGTAGGTAGCGCGGTGAGATATGTTGTGCAGCAGCGACCATTGACGTGTCGAGCGCGGGGTCGGCGTGATGTCTGTCAATGAAGGACTTGGCGCCGGCTAGGATGGCGGCGCAAGGGGCCCCGTTGGCCTGCGAGGCGTGGTCGGTGACTGAGGCACAAATGAGATCGATCGCAGCTTCTTCAAACCTTGGGTTCGGATTGAGCGAACCCGATGATAGGCCCTGCCGCAGGCCGCTGAGAAACGTTGATACCACAGCGCTGACCCCGTGGTCTGCGCGCATGGGAATCGCAGTGATAGATGAAATGCCATTCGCAGACATTTTGAGCGCCGTGCGCGGGACCATGACGAAGAACAGGGAGTAGTCGTTCTCCAAGTGCAGGCGGTAGGGCTCGCTGGTGTCGTAGACGAT
>DASQSQ010000084.1:0-6388 GCA_035642315.1 Mycobacterium sp. | reverse complement strand
GGGTTGCGACGCCGGAGGACCCCGCGTCGGCTCGCTTCGGTGAGACCTTCTGGGAATTCCTGCCGCGCAGCGTCTTCGGCAGTCTGCGCTCGGCGTTGCGGCTGGAGGCCCAGCGGATCCGCCGGCAGGGCGACAGCCCGTGGAACCCGAAGACCTACCTGTCCAACGACGTGCTCAACGCGTGGCTGATGACCGCCGTGCTGTGGGCCGCGCTGCTCGCGGTGTTCGGCCCGGCGCTGATCCCGTTCGTGATCATCCAAGCCGTCTTCGGCTTCAGCCTGCTGGAGGCCGTCAACTACCTCGAGCACTACGGGCTGAAGCGGCAGAAGAACGCCAACGGCCGCTACGAGCGCTGCACCCCGGAGCACAGTTGGAACTCCGACCACATCGTCACCAACCTGTTCCTGTACCACCTGCAGCGGCACAGCGATCACCACGCCAACCCGACCCGCCGCTACCAGACGCTGCGCAGCATGGACGGCGCGCCGAATCTGCCCAGCGGCTATGCGGCGCTGATCGGGTTGACCTACTTCCCGCCGCTGTGGCACAAGTTGATGGACCACCGGGTGCTCGCCCACTACGGCGGCGACATCACCCGAGTCAACGTGCAACCGCGCCGGCGGGAGAAGATCCTCGCCCGCTACGGGGTGACGGCGTGATGGCCGCCTACCGTTGCCCTGGCTGCGACTACGTCTACGACGAAGCCAAAGGTGCTGCACGAGAAGGTTTTCCAGCGGGAACACGCTGGGATGAGATACCCGCAGACTGGTGCTGCCCGGACTGCGCGGTACGGGAAAAGATCGACTTCGAGGAAATGGAGCTAACCAAATGAGCGACTACAAACTGTTCGTCTGCGTGCAGTGCGGCTTTGAGTACGACGAGGCCAAGGGCTGGCCGGAAGACGGCATCGCGCCCGGCACCCGCTGGGACGACATCCCCGAAGACTGGAGCTGCCCGGACTGCGGCGCGGCGAAGTCCGACTTCGAGATGGTGGAAGTCGCACGCGCTTGAGCACTACTGTCGCGCTTGTGAAGCAAAGGGTCCCGTACGCCGAGGCGTCACGGGCCCTTCTGCGTGATTCGGTGCTCGACGCGATGCGGGAGTTGCTACTCAGCCGTGACTGGTCAGCGATCACGCTGGCCGACGTGGCCCGCGCGGCGGGCATCAGCCGGCAAACCATCTACAACGAGTTCGGCTCGCGGCACGGTCTTGCTCAGGGCTATGCGCTGCGACTGGCCGACCGATTGGTGAACGCCGTCGAAGACGCGATCTACTCCAACGTCGGTGACGTCTATGCCGCTTTTCTGCAAGGGTTTCGGGCCTTCTTCTCCGACTCCGCGGCCGACCCGCTGGTCATCTCGCTGCTGACCGGTGTGGCCAAACCCGATCTGCTGCAGATCATCACCACCGACAGCGGGCCGATCATCACGCACTGCTCGGCCCGGCTGACGTCGTCGTTCATGCACAGCTGGGTAAAGGCCAGCGAGGAGGACGCCGGAATGCTGGCCCGCGCGATCGTGCGGCTCGCGATGAGCTACGTGTCGATGCCGCCGGAGGCCGACCATGACGTCGCCGCCGATCTGGCGCGGCTGATGACCCCGGCGGCCGAGCGCTACGGTGTCATTGAACCCGACTGACCCCGCATCAGGGCACCGCCGCGTCGGGACTAATGTATATGCAAGCTAATTAGTTGATGACGAAGGAATGGGTCTACACACATGACGACGACCGAAAGTTCGTTGAGCGCCGACGTCCGCAACGGCATCGAATTCAAGGTGGCCGACCTGTCGTTGGCGGACTACGGTCGCCGCGACATCGAGCTGTCTGAGCACGAGATGCCGGGTCTGATGTCGCTGCGCCGCGAATATCACGACGTGCAGCCGCTCAAAGGCGCCCGGGTCTCCGGCTCGCTGCACATGACCGTGCAGACCGCGGTGCTCATCGAGACTCTCGTTGCGCTGGGCGCCGAGGTCCGCTGGGCGTCGTGCAACATCTTCTCCACCCAGGACCACGCCGCCGCGGCGGTCGTCGTCGGCCCGCACGGGACCGCCGAAGAGCCCAAGGGCGTGCCGGTGTTCGCCTGGAAGGGTGAGACGCTCGAGGAGTACTGGTGGGCCGCCGAGCAGGCGCTGACCTGGCCGGATGAGCCGGCGAACATGATCCTCGACGACGGCGGCGACGCCACCATGCTGGTGCTGCGCGGTGCGCAGTACGAGAAGGCCGGCGTGGTGCCGCCCGACGACGAGGACGACTCGGCTGAGCACCGGGTGTTCCTGAACCTGCTGCGCCACCGCATCGAGACCGACAAAGAGAAGTGGACCAAGATCTCCGAGTCGATCAAGGGCGTCACCGAGGAGACCACTACCGGCGTGCTGCGGCTTTACCAGTTCGCCGCGGCAGGGGATCTGGCCTTCCCGGCGATCAACGTCAACGACTCGGTCACCAAGTCGAAGTTCGACAACAAGTACGGCTGCCGGCACTCGCTGATCGACGGCATCAACCGCGGCACCGACGTGCTGATCGGTGGCAAGAACGTGCTGGTCTGCGGCTACGGCGATGTCGGCAAGGGCAGTGTCGAGTCGCTGGCCGGCCAGGGCGCGCGGGTGACCGTCACCGAGATCGACCCGATCAACGCGCTGCAGGCGCTGATGGAGGGCCACGACGTCAAGCGGGTGGAGGACGTGATCGCCGAGGCCGACATCGTGATCACCACAACGGGAAACAAAGACATCATCACGCTCGAGCACATGAAGGCCATGAAGGAAAAGGCCATCCTGGGCAACATCGGCCACTTCGACAACGAGATTCAGATGGCCAGACTGGAGAAGTCCGGCGCCACCAAGACCAACATCCGCCCGCAGGTCGACCTGTGGACCTTCAAGGACACCGGCAAGTCGATTATCGTGCTGTACGAGGGCCGGCTGCTGAACCTGGGCAACGCCACCGGCCACCCGTCGTTCGTGATGAGCAACAGCTTCTCCAACCAGGTGATCGCCCAGATCGAGCTGTGGACCAAGAACGACGAATACGACAACGAGGTCTACCGGCTGCCCAAGCACCTCGACGAGAAGGTGGCCCGCGTACACGTCGCCGCACTGGGTGGCGAGCTGACCAAGCTCACCAAGGAGCAGGCCGAGTACATCGGGGTCGACGTCGACGGGCCCTACAAGCCGGACCACTACCGCTACTGAGCTGGCCAGCGCTGCCCAAACAGCAGCGTCTCACGAGTCCCATCAGCCTCTTGAGTCGCCGGCTGTGGGAGTGGTGGCTTCGTCATTTCGACCGCGCATGTGATATCAACTGGCACCTGATATCACCGGCGCCCTCTTTTCCGAAATGATGTGTGTACCCAGCTCAGGTGCAGTTGTGGCTGGTGTGGCATGAGTTCCGCCCCATCCCAGCGGTTAAGCTCGCGACGTGCTGATCGCCATCGAAGGCGTTGACGGGGCCGGCAAGCGGACCCTCGCGCAGGGTCTGTCGACGGCCTTTGAGGCCGGCGGGCGATCGGTAGCCACTTTGGCGTTCCCGCGGTACGGGCAATCGGTGGCCGCCGACCTGGCGGCCGAGGCGCTGCACGGTCAGCACGGTGACCTCGCCTCGTCGGTGTATGCGATGGCGCTGCTGTTCGCGCTGGACCGTGCCGGCGCCGCCGCACAGATCCGTGAGCTGTGCGACGACCACGATGTGGTGATCCTGGATCGCTACGTGGCGTCGAACGCCGCCTACAGCGCCGCGCGGCTGCGCCAGGGCGCCGACGGCGAGGTGGTGGACTGGGTACACCAAATGGAGTACCGCCGGCTGCAGCTTCCGGCACCGGATTGGCAAGTGCTACTTGGGGTTTCGGCTGAGCTGGCCGGCCAGCGCGCCCGAGACCGGGCCCGCCAGGATGCCAGCCGGTCGCGTGATGCGTACGAACGCGACAACGAGCTGCAGCAACGCACCGGCGCGGCCTATGCGGGCTTGGCCGCCGCGGGCTGGGGAGGGCGCTGGCTGGTGGTCGATGCGGACGTCGACCCAGGCCAGCTGGCGGCCAGGTTGACCGCCTAGCACACCAACTGCGGTATTCGGTCACGAAACGCGCGTGTGGCAGCTCCGTTTTATCAAGATCTGGTGACACCATGGACGCCATGAGGCAAAGGATTCTCGTGGTCGACGACGACGCTTCGCTGGCCGAGATGCTGACCATCGTGCTGCGGGGCGAAGGCTTCGACACTGCGGTCATCGGTGATGGTACCCAGGCGCTCACCGCAGTGCGCGAGCTGCGCCCCGACCTGGTGCTGCTGGATTTGATGTTGCCCGGGATGAACGGCATCGACGTGTGCCGGGTGCTGCGCGCCGATTCCGGTGTCCCGATCGTGATGCTCACGGCCAAGACCGACACCGTCGACGTGGTCCTCGGGTTGGAGTCGGGCGCCGATGACTACATCATGAAGCCGTTCAAACCCAAGGAGCTGGTCGCTCGGGTGCGTGCGCGGCTGCGGCGCAACGAAGACGAGCCCGCCGAGATGCTGTCGATCGCGGACGTGGACATCGATGTGCCGGCGCACAAGGTCACTCGCAACGGCGAGCAGATTTCGCTGACGCCGCTGGAGTTCGACCTGCTGGTGGCGTTGGCGCGTAAACCCCGCCAGGTGTTTACTCGTGATGTGCTGCTCGAACAGGTGTGGGGATACCGTCACCCAGCGGACACCCGCTTGGTGAACGTGCACGTCCAGCGTCTGCGGGCCAAGGTCGAAAAAGACCCGGAGAACCCGACCGTTGTGCTGACCGTTCGAGGAGTGGGTTACAAGGCCGGACCTCCGTGACCCGCGCCGGCGACGATGCCGAGCGCAGCGAGGCTGAGGAGCGGCGCTTTGACGGTGCCGACGACGATGCAGAGCGAAGCGATGCTGAGGAGCGGCGCTCTGACGGGGCCCCGTGATGTGGGGCTCGAGGCCGCGCCTTCGCGGTCGTTCGGGCCGTTCCGGTTCGGTGATGCGGGGCATCGGCGCGTTGAGTCGAGTCTTCGGCGCGGCTTGGCGCCGCTCGTTGCAACTTCGGGTGCTCGCCCTGACGCTCGGGATGTCGCTCGCGGTGATCCTGGTGCTCGGCTTCGTGCTGACCAGTCAGGTCACCAATCGCGTTCTTGACGTCAAGGTCCGTGCGGCCACCGAGCAGATCGACCGGGCCCGTGACACGGTCAGCGGGATCGTGAGCGGGGAAGAGGCGCGCTCACTGGACAGCAGCCTGCAGCTCGCCCGCAACACGTTGACGTCGAAAACCGACCCAACCTCCGGCGCCGGTCTGGCCGGTGCGTTCGACGCGGTGCTGGTGGTACCCGGCTACGGCCCGAGGCCCGCGGCCGCGGCCGGGCCGGTCGACCAGTTGCCCGCTGCGCTGCGGGATTTCGTCAAGGCCGGGCAGGTGGCGTACCAGTATGCGACCGTGCACACCGACGGCTTCTCGGGTCCGGCGCTGGTGATCGGCACCCCGACATCGTCGCGGGTGACCAACCTGGAGCTCTACCTGATCTTCCCGCTGGGCAATGAGCAGAGCACGATCGCACTGGTCCGCGGCACCATGGCCACCGGCGGCCTGGTGTTGATGGTGCTGCTGGCCGGTATCGCTTGGTTGGTCACGCGGCAGGTGGTGGTGCCGGTGCGTGCCGCGGCGCGGACGGCCGAACGCTTCGCCGAGGGCCACCTATCCGAGCGGATGCCGATCCGCGGCGAAGACGACATGGCCGAAAGCCTGTCGCGGCAGATCGCCCAACTCGAAGAGTTCGGAAACCTGCAGCGCCGGTTCACTTCTGACGTCAGCCACGAGCTGCGCACACCGCTGACCACCGTCCGGATGGCCGCCGACCTGATCTACGACCACAGCGAGGACCTCGAGCCGGCCCTGCAGCGGTCCACCGAACTGATGGTCAGCGAGCTGGACCGGTTCGAATCGCTGCTCAACGATCTCCTGGAAATCTCGCGGCACGACGCCGGCGTGGCCGAGTTGTCGGTCGAGGCAGTCGATCTGCGTTCCACCGTCAACAGCGCGCTGGGCAACGTGGGCCACCTGGCCGAGGACGCCGGGGTGCAGTTGATTGTCGACATGCCGTCCGAGGAAGTGATCGCCGAGGTCGACCCGCGCCGCGTCGAGCGGATCCTGCGCAATCTGATCGCCAACGCCATCGACCACGCCGAGCACAAGCCGGTGCGGATCCGGATGGGCGCCGACGAAGACACCGTCGCCGTCACCGTCCGCGACTACGGCGTCGGGCTGCGGCCGGGCGAGGAGAAGCTGGTGTTCAGCCGGTTCTGGCGCTCGGACCCGTCGCGGGTGCGCCGATCGGGTGGGACCGGGCTGGGGCTGGCGATCAGCGTCGAGGACGCGCGCCTGCACCAGGGCCGGCTCGAGG
>DASQSQ010000083.1:0-2763 GCA_035642315.1 Mycobacterium sp. | reverse complement strand
AGAGAAGACCTGGCTGCCGCCTTCAGCGGTACCGGTATACGACATTTCCACGGTCACCGGATCCACCAGCACATCACCGGAGTCGACCCTGCCCAGCACGGCCTGCACGGTGACCTCGTCGGGCCGCAGCCCGCCCAGCCGGACGGTCGCGGTCAGGATCAGCTTCGATCCGAGCACCGGAGCGTCTGGCAGCCCGGTGCTGTCGACGTCGGTGACCTCGATGTGCGGCCACGCCTGGTATGCCCGCCGGCGGTAGGCGGCCAGCTCGCGGGCCGGGTCGAACGCCGCCTGCCCGTCGCCGTCAAACGTCACGGTCCTGCGCAGCGACTCCGCCGCCGGCAGGTAATAGCGCTCGACATAGTCGCGCACCATCCGGGAGGCCAGGACTTTCGGGCCGAGCGTCTGAATGGTGTGGCGGACCATTTCGATCCACCGCCGAGGTACTGCCTGCTCATCGCGCTCGTAGAAGGTCGGGGCCACCGACTTCTGCAGCAGGTCATAGAGCGCGGCCGCCTCCAGGTCGTCACGACGACCCTCGTCGGCCACCCCGGCCGCCGACGGTATTGCCCAACCGTTCTCGCCGTCGTACCACTCGTCCCACCACCCGTCGCGGATGGACAGGTTCAGCCCGCCGTTGAGCGCGCTCTTCATCCCCGACGTGCCGCACGCCTCCAGCGGGCGCAGCGGGTTGTTCAACCAGACGTCGCAACCCCAATACAACAGCCGGGCCATCGACATGTCGTAGTCGGGCAAGAACGCGATGCGGTGGCGCACCTCGGGCCGGTCGGCGAACTGCACCACCTGCTGGATCAGCGCCTTGCCCCCGTCGTCGGCGGGGTGCGACTTGCCGGCGACGATCAGCTGGATCGGCCGGTTTTCGTCGAGCAGCAGCTGTTCCAGCCGGTCCGGATCGCGCAGCATCAGCGTCAGCCGCTTATAGGTCGGGACCCGACGCGCGAACCCGATCGTCAGCACGCCGGGATCGAACGCCGTTGCGATCCAACCCAATTCGGCATCGGGCGCGCCGCGTGCGAGCCACGAGCGACGCAGCCGGGTCCGCACGTCCTCGACCAGCAGTGCCCGCAGTTGCGAGCGAATCCACCACAGATGCCCGGCGTCGACCTCCTTCAGTCGCAGCCAGACCCCGGGGTCTTTGAACGAATCCGGCCCCGCCAGCTCGCGACCCAGCTCCAACCATTGCGACGCCGCCCAGGTGCGGGCATGCACACCGTTGGTGATCGAGCCGATCGGCACCTCGTCAGGGTCGAATCCGGGCCACAGCTCATTGAACATGGCGCGACTGACCCGACCGTGCAGCAGCGAGACACCATTGGCGCGCTGCGCGAGCCGCAGGCCCATGTGGGCCATGTTGAACTTCTCCGGATCGTCCTCGGCGCCCAGCGCCTGGATCCGCTCGGTCGCCACCCCGGGCAATAACGCGAATCGGCCATCGTCGAGGGTGTCGTCGAAGTATTGCTGCACCATCTCCATCGGAAACCGGTCGATACCGGCGGGCACCGGGGTGTGCGTGGTGAACACCGTGCTGGAGCGAACCACCGTCAGCGCGGTATCGAAATCCAGCCCAGCATCGACCAGTTCGCGGATGCGTTCGGCGCCGAGGAATCCGGCGTGGCCTTCGTTCATGTGGAACACCTCGGGCGCGGGCAGCCCTTCGATGGCGGTGAAGGCGCGGATGGCGCGTATCCCGCCGATGCCGGCCAGGATCTCCTGCTGCATGCGATGCTCTTGATCGCCGCCGTAGAGGCGATCGGTGACGCCACGCAGGTCGTGCTCGTTCTCCGGAATGTCGGAATCCAGCAGCAGCAGCGGAACCCGGCCGACCTGCGCGACCCAGATCCGCGCCCGCAGCCAGCCGGAGTTCGGCAGCGCCAGCTCAACCAGCGCCGGCTCGCCGGCACTGTCGGTGAGCAACCGCAACGGCAGTCCCTGCGGGTCCTGCGCCGGGTAGGTTTCGTGCTGCCAACCGTCGGCGGTCAGCGACTGGCGGAAGTAGCCGGAGCGGTAGTACAGACCCACCGCGATCAGCGGTAATCCAAGATCCGACGCGGACTTCAAATGATCGCCGGCCAGGATTCCCAAGCCGCCCGAGTAGTTCGGCAGCACCTCGGCGACCCCGAATTCCATCGAGAAGTACGCGATTCCGTTGGGCATGGCGACGCCGTTGCTTTGTTGCTGCTGGTACCACAGCGGGCGGTTCAGATAATCGTTCAGAGCCTCCGTCAGGCCATCGAGCCGGTCCAGGAAGCCGCCGTCCAGCGCCAGTTCGTCGAGGCGCGCCGGACTCACGGCGCCCAGCAGGGCGACCGGATCCTGACCGCACTGCGTCCACAGCGCCGGATCGATCGCCCCGAAGAGCTCCCGCGTCGGCTTGTGCCACGACCACCGCAGGTTGATCGATAGCTGTTCGAGCGCCCCCAGGCGTTCCGGAAGATGAGCACGGACCGTGAACCTACGGAGGGCTTTCACGCATCACTACCTTACTGACATCAGACCGGGGTTCGCTCGCCTAACCGAGAGCGCATCCCGCCTCCGGGTGTGGTCCGACACTACGGTGGGTATGGGGCGCAAAGAGTCCTACGCCTGAGGAGCAACTCGCGATTCGGAAGGAAGTGGCGGTGCCCGGTCGGGTCGAGATCGATGACGTCGCGCCCGTCGTATCGGGCGGCGCGTATCCGGCAAAAGCGGTGGTCGGCGAGGTAGTTCCGGTCCGCGCGACGGTATGGCGTGAGGGCCATGAGGCGG
>DASQSQ010000082.1:0-11087 GCA_035642315.1 Mycobacterium sp. | reverse complement strand
GCCACTGCGCAGTCGTCCTCCTGGGGCCAACTCAGGCTGTCACGGGCGCCTACCCCGACATCGGGGCGCTGGCTTACTTCTTTTGAGACTGTGACCGTGGTAGGCCGGCGAACGCGGCTTTGTTCGGTCTGGAAGCCGGGCCCGGGCTCGGGGGTCACGTTGCGCGCGGTGATCTCCTTACGGCAGTGCGAGCACACCAGAACCGGCTCGGCAACCTGACCGCATGGCTGATGGCGCAACACGATTGGCGGACCGTCGGGCCGCGGGAGATGTTGATCGCCCCACTGCATGAGCACCACGATCGCCGCGAACAAGTCTCGGCCGGAGGCGGTCAGTTGGTACTCGTGCCGGTCGGGATCCCGCGCATAGGGCACCTTGTCCAGCAGGCCGTTTTCGACGAGGGTGCGCAGGCGCGACGACAGCGTGGGTCGAGATATCTGCAAGTTGCGCGCCAATTGGCCAAAGCGGCGCACCCCAAAGAACGCCTCGCGCAGGATCAGCAGTGTCCAGCGCTCGCCGACGACCTCCAGAGCCCGGGCAACGGACTCGCCCTGGAAGCGATGGGACAGATCCGGGTAATCCATGGTTCAACTAATGTACCGGTTCAAAAACTAAACCGATAGTGGTAACGTAATTGAACCACCAGCTCGTCGTGCAAAGTGAGGACATATGCAAGACACCGAAGTCGCCGTGCCCGTACTGTCGCGGGCACGCGAAATCGCCGATTTGGCACGTCGCATGGGCGATCAAATCGATGCCGACCGCAGGCTTCCCGCTGAACTGGTTGGCGCGCTGCGAGATTCGGGGTTGTTGCGTGCGGGTGCGCCGATCGAGGTCGACGCGCTGGAGCTACCCGCAGGCACGGCTCTGCGCTGCGCGGAGGAGGTGGCGCGCGGCGACGCGTCGGCCGGCTGGTGCGTGTCGATCGCGATCACCGCCAGCCTGCTGGTCGCCTATCTGCCGCCGGTCAGCCGCGATGAACTGTTCGGTGGCGGACGCGGTGTGGCCGCCGGCGTATGGGCGCCACAGGGCAAGGCCCGCCGCGTGCCCGGCGGTGTCGTGGTGTCGGGGCGGTGGGCATTCTGCAGCGGCATCACCCACGCCGACGTGTTCTTCGCGGGTTGTGTACTGGAGGATCGCCCGGCCATCGTCACGCTGCCCACCGAGCAGCTACAGATCCTGGACACCTGGCACACCCTCGGCCTACGCGGCACCGGCAGTACCGACACCGTGGCCGACGAGGTGTTTGTCCCGAATGAGCGGGTGCTCTCGATATTCGACGGCCCGGTGATCGACCGCCCGTTGTATCGATTCCCCCCGTTCGGATTTTTCGCGGCCTGTATCACCGCGGCCGCAATGGGCAACGCGCGGGCGGCGATCGACAATTTCGTCGACCTCGCCGGCACCAAAAAGGGTGTGGCAGCAAGCCGCACGCTCGCCGAGCGATCCACCATTCAGGTGGCGGTCGCCTCGGCGGAGTCGTCATTGGAAGCTGCGCGGGCGGGTTATTACCAAGCCATTGATGCGGCGTGGCAGGCCAGTCAGGACGGGCCGTCGGTGCCGTTGGAGGCGCGTACTCGGTTGCGGCTGGCCGCCACTCACGGGGTGCGCGTCTCAGCCGACGTCGTGCGCGCGATGTACGACCTCGCCGGAGGCAGCGCCATCTACGACGGCGCACCTTTGCAGCGCCGCTTCCGCGACGCGTTCACCGCGACCGCGCACTTCCAGGTCAACGAGGCATCCCGCGAGCTGCCGGGCCGAATTCTGTTGGGCCAGGCCACCGAGGCGGCAATGCTGTGAGGACGCCGATTGAAGCGGTGCTGCCGTTCTGGCTGGACGCGCCCGACGAGGAGGCGTTGGAAATCGCCGACGCGGCCAGCGCGGCAGGGCTGAGCGGCCTCTGGATCGGCGAGATGGCGACCTTCGACGCTTTCGCTCTGGCTACCGCGGTCGGTCTGCGCGCACCAGGATTGGGACTGAGAGTCGGGCCGTTGCCGGTCAGTGTGCGGACCCCGGTGTCAATCGCGTTGGGCGCCAGTTCGGTTGCCTCACTCACCGGCTGTGACATCGATGTCGCGCTGGGTGCGTCCAGCCCATTCATCGTGGCGGGCTGGCATGACCGCGAGTGGTCGCACAGCGCGGCGCGCATGCGCGAAACCATCGAATGCCTGCGGCCGATCCTGCGGGGCGAACGTGCCGACTATGACGGCCGCTATGTCCACAGCCATGGATTCCGGCTTCGTCACCCGCTGCCGCGCACCCGCATCGGAGTCGGCCCGTTCGGCCCGACGATGACGCAAGTCGGCGCTCGGTTCGCCGACGAGGTGGTGCTCAATCTCGCATCGCCGCAACGGGTCTCGCAGGTGCGCCAACAGATAGATCAGGGGGCAGTCGCGGCAGGGCGCACGCCGCCGCACCTGACGGTGTGGGTACCGGTCGCCGTGCGACCCGGTGAGGCCGCGTTGCGGCAGCTCGCCGGTCAGCTGGCGGTCTACCTGGCCCCACCCGGTTACGGCGAGATGTTCTGCGAACTGGGATTCGCCGAATTCGTCGAGCGCGCCCGCAACGGCGCGCGCCGGTCGGAGTTGGCGGCGGCGATTCCTCTCGAGCTGGCCGAGCAGCTGGCCGCGTTAGGTACCCCGGAGCAAGTTGCCGGCCAGCTGCGGGCCTACCTGCAAGCCGGCGCCGACACCGTCGCGGTGATACCGGTGACCGCCGAGGACTCCGCCGGTCGGACCGCACTTCAGTGCGCGGCGGATAGTTGTCGAATCACCTCACCAGCTCGGGAGACCGCCTCATGAACGCTCTGAACACTCAATGCCGGCTGGCGGCGCGTCCAGTGGAATTGCCCAAGGCGAGCGATTGGACGATCGTCGAGGAGCCCAAACCGGTTGCAGCCGAGGGTGAATTCGTGGTCAAGGTCGATTACCTGTCGATCGACCCGGCGATGCGCACGTGGATGAACGCCGGGCGGAGCTACGTGCCGCCGGTGCAGATCGGCGAGGTCATGCGAGCGCTTGGCGTCGGACACGTCGTGGAATCACACCACCCCGGATTCGCGGTAGGGGACGAGGTGTCCGGGATATTCGGTGTTCAGCGCTACGCACTGTCCAACGGCGCCGAGGTCAACAAGATCGACACCGGCTTAGCGCCGGCAACCGTGCATTTGGGGGTTCTCGGCATCAGCGGTCTGACCGCGTATTTCGGCTTGCTCGACATCGGCAAGCCTGAGCCCGGTCAAACCGTGCTGGTGTCCGGGGCGGCCGGATCGGTGGGCAGCGTCGTGGGGCAAATCGCGCGGATCAACGGTTGTCGAGCCATCGGTATTGCCGGTGGCGAGGACAAATGCCGCTGGCTCGTCGACGAGGTTGGTTTCGACGCCGCGATCGACTACAAGACCGCCGACCTGCGCGCCGAGCTGAAAACCCATGCACCTGACGGTGTTGACGTCTTTTTCGACAATGTCGGCGGTGCAACGCTGGAGGCCGCGTTGAACCGGCTCGCGGGCGGTGCGCGGATCGTGCTCTGCGGTGCCGTGTCGCAGTACAACGACACCCCGCGGGGACCGGCCAACTACACGCAGCTGCTGGTCGCGCGTGCATCGATGACCGGCTTTGTCATCTTCGACTACGCCGATCGCTATCCGGAAGGCATCGTGAAGCTGGCGAAGTGGCTCAACACCGGCGAACTGCGATCACATGAGCAGATCGAACACGGCGACATCGGCGACTTTCCGGAAACGCTTCTCAAACTGTTCCGCGGGCAAAACACCGGCAAGCTGATCCTTGCGGTGGAATAGCCTCGCAGGCCCCGGGCGTTGAGCGGCGTATGACTGCTTTCTCCGGGACCGAACGTGAAGAGTTCCTCGCTGCGTTGCACGTCGCCGTATTGTCCGTGGCCGCCGGCGACGGCCGTCCACCGGCGAGCGTGCCGATTTGGTATGACTACACCCCCGGCGGGAATATTCGCGTCAACACGGGCGCAGGATCTCGCAAGTCGAAGCTGATCGAGCAGGCAGGCGCGGTGACGTTGGTCGTTCAGCGTGAGGAGCCACCGTACCAATACGTGGTCGTGGAAGGCACTGTTGTCGACACCACCACGCCCACCCCGCTCGACGTGCGGGAGGAGATCGCGATCCGTTACCTCGGCGAAGAGGTGGGCCGCGCGTTCGTCCGCGGCATGGAGGATCAGAACAATGTACTGTTCACCGTCCGTCCCGACCGCTGGATCACGGCTGATTTCTCAGGCGAGCTCTAAGGCCCTCGTCCGTCGTGTCGCGACTGTTCGCGACTTGAGTTGCCATACGATAGCGGTCTCCGACGCTAGGCCGTGAAGCGCGAAAACCTCTGGAAAGCAACTCAAATGGACCTTGACCGCATTACCCATCCGTTGCGACTTGCCAGAGGATCACACCAGCCCGGATCGGGCAAAGGGTGTGCCATGAACGTGATTTCATACATCAACGGCGACGATCAGATCACCGATTTTCCGGCGACTTCCGCGCGCCCGCTGGCCTCCTTCGTCCAGCTGTGCAACGACCTGCTGGCAGGCCCCGACGGCTATCTGTCGCCAGAAGACAGCCTCACCGTTCTGGACCTCGGTTGGCTGACGGTGGGAACCGCGGACGTCGCCGACGACGTCATGCACATCTGGGTGACCAAACTGCTGATCAGTCCGCCGTGGGGCGTCGTGAGATACGCCGCCGACGCAGCGGTCGAGGCGATAACAGGCCTCGCCGAGCTGCATCGCAGGTTCACGCCGGGCGACATACCGTCGGTCGCCGAGTGGGACGGCGCTGCGCGCGCGGCTCGCGCAGTCAGTGAGACGTCACGGGGCGCTGAACTGTATGCCATCCGCGCCGCATACCAATCGAGCGCACTGGTTGAGACCGACGACTGGGACACTCTGGATGCCGTCACCGGCAACGCGCTGCGCGCACACCGACTGGCGAACGGGGAAGCTGGAGCCGCCCGGATACTGGAAGTCACCCGTAACGCCATCCGGTCGTGGCGGCGCCTGGGCGGGTTAAGCGTGGTGAGTAACGACCCAATACCGGTTGCCGGCGTCAAGCCCCGCAAAGTCGTAGCCGCGTAATCAGTTCTGCAACAGCGCATCTCGCCGCAATCGGGCTGCTCGATCGACTGCGGCAGTGAGCGCCAGAACTGCCATCACGGCCAGTATGGTCGCCGATAGCCTGGCCGACCCGATTGTGGTCAACAGCAGCGGCAAGCCAAACCCGACGTAGGCCACCGCGTAGAACACACCGGTGAGCGCGCCACGTACCTGTCGTGGCGCTGAGGTTTCCAGGTCGATCAAGCCCGCGCGTAACGACAGCCCAGACGCACACCCGAGGATCGGCAGCAACGGCAGGCCCAACGCCAGTGTCATGCTCGACGGTGCCGCTGCAGTCGCGGCGTAGCCCAGCGCAGCCAGCAAGGCGGCGACGGTGCCCGATTGCGGCCCCCAGCCACGCGCGCGGGCGAACAGCTGAATGAGCAGGCTGGAGCCATTGACGATCAAAGCGGCCGTGCCGGCAGCCAGCGGCGCTGCGAGCCCCGTGTGCAGCCGGGCGGGAATGGCGATGAAACCCAGTGTGGCCGAGGCGAAAACCCAGGGTGCCAGCGGAAGCGCCCAACTCAACGCTCGCGCAGTGCTGAGGCGCGCTGACGCCGGCTGCTCCGAGTCGTGCGTGACGGCGGACCCGGTTACCCCGGTGCGGTCAACCGCCACAATCACGATCAGCATCGCGACCACGAGAATGGCAGCGGCGATCCCGAAGGACAGTCGAACGCCCAGCGGGCCGACCGCAGCGATCAGTCCCGCCGCGAAAGGGCCGACGGCGAAGCCGCCGATTAGCACGGCGCCGGCGGTGGCCGCGCCGGCCGGGCCCTTCAGATCCGACGCCCATGCCGTACCGGCGCTCATGGCAAGACCGACGCCAGTCCCGACGATCAAACGGCCCGCCAGCAACACGTCGGAATGTTGCGAGAGCAGCATCGCGACCGTGCCAACCACAGCGATCGTCGATCCGGACCATGCCACTGTCTGGCGCCCCAGGGCATCCGACGCACGCCCGCCGACGAGGAGGCCGGGCACCAGCCCAAGTGCATAGATGCCAAAGATCGCGTCGATGGTGGCGGTGCTGAGATGTTGGCTATCGGTGATCACCGGCATCAGCGCGGCGAAGTGATTGGCAGCCCAACCCGTTGCCAGCAGCACAGCCAAAACACCGACGAAAACGGCCTGCCTCGTAGGGGAGTTGTCGCGCTCATCCAGCGTGACCAGTGTCGATGACGGTCGACCGGTCACTCCGGTTGACTCATTCGACCAGGCCACTGAATTCCTCCCAAGATTTTGCACGCGATCTAACAAGACGACCCCGGCCGACAAGTTATTCCCGGGCGGGCAGGCACCGCAACGCAATTAGCCTTGCAGTCGCCGGAACTTCATCAGGCTATGATTCCGGCGTGCCGATGACCGTCACGGCGGTGCCGGGGAAGCCTGCACTGCTGTTGGGTGCCTTTGACGTAGCCAGCTTGGGCTATGTCGCCGAGGAGTTCTTCATCTCGGGACCGGCATCGTCCTACAGCTCCGTTGCCGAACTGAGCCCCGACGGCCGGTGGAGCGCGACAGCCTCGGGCTCCGCTGAGTTCACCACCCGGATGGTGGCGTTGACGCCGGCGGATCCGGGCCGGTTCAACGGGACCGTACTCGTTGAGTGGCTCAATGTGAGCGGCGGCATCGATGCTCCGGCGGTCTGGATGATGGCGCATCGCGAAATGGTTCGCGCCGGCTACGCCTTCGTCGCGGTGTCGGCCCAGCGGGTCGGCGTCGAGGGCGGCACGAACTTGATGGGCGTGGACATGTCGCTGAAAAGCCAAGATCCACAACGGTATGCGACGCTGCATCATCCCGGCGACGCGTTTGCATATGACATCTTTTCCCAGGCCGGTCGAATCGTCAGAGACGCGCAGCGCACCGGCGTGCTGGGTGAGCTGCGCGCCGAACACGTCGTCGCGCTGGGCGAGTCCCAATCGGCTCTGTTCCTGACGACGTACATCAACGCCGTCGACCCGCTTGCCCGGGTCTACGACGGCTTCTTGGTGCATTCACGTTTCGGGCCCGCTGCCCCGCTGGACGGCGGCTCGATATTCGACGTGTTGGACAGCAACGCATCACTCGCGGTGGCATTTCGCCCGGACCTCCGGGTTCCGCTTGTCACCGTCATCACCGAAACGGATCTCTTCGGTGGTCCGCGCCGGGGCTATTACAGCGCGAGACAGCCTGATAACCAACAACTTCGGGTTTGGGAGATCGCCGGGACCGCGCACGCCGACAACTACACGATTCAAGTGGCACCGATCGACACCGGCTCTGCGGCACTGAGCGATATCGTCGCGGCCTACGCGCCGACAAACATGTTGATGGGTCAGCAACTGGATCACTGCATCAATTTCGCGCCGCAGCACCACTACGTGCTGCAGGCGGCGCTATCGCAGCTGCGCCAGTGGGTGTGCACCGGCCAGCCTGCGCACAGTGCGCCACCGATTGAACTCACCGATGCCGACCCACCCCAGCCCGTCCTCGATGCAAACGGGCTCGCGCGCGGCGGCGTCAGGACGCCGTGGACGGACGTGCCGATCGCCCGGACATCCGGTGTCGGCGGCGAGGAGAGCACGATGTCGTCGATCTTCGGCTCCGGCGAGCCATTCGATACCGCCACCGTGCGCCGGCTCTACCCCGGGGGCGCGGCGGACTATCTGGAACGCTTCACTGCCTCGCTGGACTCGGCGATCGCGGCGGGATTCATCTTGGCCGCGGATCGCGAGGAAATTCTGCAGCTGGCCGCGGCGACGTTCCCCGACGTTACGTCTGTTGAATGATCTCGAGGCCGTTGCCATCGGGGTCATGAAAGGCGAACATCGGCGGAACGCCCTCCCAGCGCAGCAGCTCGCCGACGTCGACGCCCCGGTCCCGCAACCGCTGATGCGCCGCGGCGGCGTCCGGGCTGGCCAGGCGGATGCCGGTCTCGCCGCCGGCGGGAACACCCTCGTGGGCTCGCAGCAGCGCGATCGTCGTCGCACCCCCGGGCGGGGCGATCGTGATCCAGCGGCCACCCAACCGGGGAAGGGGCACGTCAAGCTGCTTGTCCATGCCCAGCGTCTCGGTATAGAACTCGAGTGCCCGGTCTTGGTCGGTGACCGGAACACCGATCGTCGCGATGGCGGAGATCAGCGGTTGCGATGTGTCCATCGTGTTCTCCAATTTCTCTGGTTTCGATGCCGTCGGCACGATGACGACTGAACCGCGGGAGAATCGACAGTTCGAAGCAATCGGTCAGACGCCGCGACTCACAACGGCGCGGCCTCCAGGGTCAAGCTGAACAAGGCGTAGGCCATACAGAACAGAAAGTTCAGCGTGACAAGGACCAAGCCCACGAAGAGCAGCGACCGCGCGCCGCGGCGTTTCAGGCGCTTGAATTTCGCAGACAGCTGTTCACGCCTCAGCCGGGTCGCGATGAATGCGAAGTTGACGTCGGCCACCTCATCAGCTGCCAAGGGCACACCTGCCAGCATCTGACGCAACCGGTGCGGCGGGGTATCGACGCCGACGCGCGCGAAGCGCCGGCTCAGTCGTCGCGCCTGCCTGCGGCTAAGGACCTGATTTCGCAACTGAAACCGCTGCGAGAGTTGCCCACGGTCGTCCCCCCAAGGGTTCGACGGGGTCATCACACGCCGAAGTCTACTTCGCCGGTGTCCAACTATCCGGCGGTTACGGCCAATTTGGCTCGGCAGTTTCAGCGCCTGGTTGCTGACGGTACAGAAGTTGAGCATGCTTACCCGAATCCGTCGACCGGCGCCCAGAGGTCCACGGGGACGACGTCCTGTGCGCGGCCGTCGAGCCCGAGCAGCCGTCCCCAGGACTTCACCGACCGCAACACCACGCGGCTGTCGAGCACTGTCACGCCCGGATGTTCGGCCGACAGCCGATGAATCACCGGTTCAAGGTCGGCGACAGTGTGCAGCTGCATGGTGACGAAGATGTCAGCCGCTCCGCCGCCGGTGACCGCGACGCAGAACCGGGTCTCGGGGTATCGGACCAGTGTGCGGCCCACTGCCGCCACCGACCCGGGCACGCTGAGCTTGAGCGCCACCGCGGTCGGCCAACCCGCTTGCACCCGTGCGAAATCCGTGCGGAACGCCAGCATTCCGGCGTGGGCTAACAGGCCCATGCGACGCCGCACGGTAGGTTCCGGACGCCCGACCGCTGCGGCCAGATCACGGAAACTGAGCCGACCATCGCGTTGCAGCGCTAAGAACAACTCGCGATCCAATTCGTCGAATTCATGCGCTGAACTGGTTTTGGCCGGCTCGGGGGTCACCGCGCGCACCTGATCAGGGCTGAGACCGCCGAGTCGCCAGCGGGTGCCGCTGAACAATTGGGTCATCAGCGCCGATTGCACCCGGCTCAGGCCTGCGATCGCCGGCAGCCTGTCGACGACCAATGCAGCCAGCATCGGCTGATCGGCGGCAACGACAAAGGCGTACAGGTTGTCTGGGCCCGTCGTGATGTTGACGCTGAAAACCTGTGGTATTGAGGCGAACTCTTCAGCCACCGCCGACGCCGCACCCGGTTGGCACTCGGCTTCGAACAGCGCCGCCCGCATCGGCAGCTGTGGGCCGGGTGCAGAGGACACCCATGCCCGGCCGGTGGAGACCAGGCGACGCCACCGTCTTCCCGCGGTGACCGGCGCAACATCGAGCAAGATGCCGAGCTCTTCAAAGGTCGCCAGCGGATTGAGGTGCAGCGCGTCGAGCAGGGCAATGTCCAGCTCGTCGACGCCATCTTCCACGACCGTATTGTTACTCGCTGTTTGACCATTCGGGCAGGCTGGACCCACGGGGGACCAGGATCGGATCCGACCAGCGGGCAGGCGTGTGGCTGAAGCTGACCGGCGGGGCAAGCATGTGCACCCGGCCCATCGGGGTGTCGGCGTCGTAGGCGTCGGGAACCGCGATGGTGTGCTCGTCGTCGCAGCCGGCTTCGGCGGGGTCGACGAATCCCAGCGTTTGGTACCACATGGCGTTGCGGGTGAGGTTGACAGTGACGTGCCAGCTGCCGCCTTCGGTTTGCTGTTTGATCAGCCCGGCGGCCGCGCCGAGCGCGCCCATGTAGCCGGTGATGAAGTCGTTGATCAGCCCGGTGGGCGGCAGCTGCGGGTTGTCGGGGCTGCCTTCGATGGCCATCAATCCCGAGGCCGCCGAGCCGTTCATGTCGAAGCCGCCGCGGTTCGCCCACGGCCCGGTCGAGCCGTAGCACGTGACCGAGACGTGCACCAGCCCGGGATGGGTCTGGGCAAGTTCGCGGGGGTCGATGCCCAGCTTTTCCAGCTTGAGCTCGCGGTGGTTGTTGATCACTACATGAGCGTCGCCCAGCAACCGGTCGACGTCGGCCCTTCCGGTCTCTTTCGTCAAATCCAGCCAGGCGCTTCGTGATCCGATGTTGGCTTCGAAGTACACCCAGTCGTGCTCGAAATCATTCGGGCGGCTCGCGCCCAGCACGTCGGCGCCCTGCTCGGCCAGCACGCGTCCCACGGTGGGCCCGGCGATGGCGTGGGTGAACGACAGCACCCGCACCCCGCCAAGGGGTCGATCGGACGGACCCAGCTGTCGCGGCGCCGCTTCACCGATCCTGGTCAGCCCGATGACGGGCTGACCGGCCAACAGGGTCCCGTGTGGATGCGCCAGCCACTCCTCGGGGCTGCGGGCCACACAGGCCGGCAGCCCGGCCGCATTGGCGGCCTCTTCCAGTTCGAAAGCGTCCCAATGGGTAAACGCATCAGCAACTTTGGCGATGTCGGGCGGCACATTGAGAAAGCGGCACCAGTTGGCCGCCTGATGCGGATACACCGCCGAGGCCATCACGGTTCGGCCGTCGCGGGCGCGGTAGGGAATCAGCGCGAACGGGTTGTCCATCACCAGCGCGATCGAGGGGAACTCCCCGGCGAGCGTTGGCTTCCAGGCGAAGCTGGGATTGCTGTGGTGTACCGCCTGGCGCAGATCCAGGTGCAGGTCCTGCCCCGGACC
>DASQSQ010000081.1:0-5586 GCA_035642315.1 Mycobacterium sp. | reverse complement strand
CCCGGCGGCGCCGCGGTCGTCATCGCCAGCATGGCCGGTCACATGCAGCCAGCGCTTGATCCGGCAGTCGAGCGGCAGCTGGCGACCGCGCCCACCGACGAGTTGCTCGGCCTCGAAGCGTGCTCGAGGATCACCGACAGTCGGATAGCGTATCCATTCGCCAAGCGGGCCAACCAAATCCGGGTAGCCGCCGCAGCCGCATCCTGGGGCGAGCGCGGCGCGCGAATCAATTCCATCAGCCCGGGTGTCATCTCCACGGCGATGGGTCGACTGGAGCTGAGCAGCGAGTCCGGCACGCTCATGCGAGCCATGGTCGACAACTCCGGACTGCGACGGCTGGGGACGCCCGAAGACATCGCCGCCGTGACCGAGTTTCTGCTCGGGCCGTCGGCGGCGTTCATCACCGGTACCGACCTGTTGGTTGACGGGGGAGTCATCGCCGCGATCCAAAGTGGGACAATCGATCTCGCCAAGGCGTTGGCCGAGCGATGAGAGCCTCCATCGTGACAGCGCCGGGGGAGACGCAGATCGTCGAGCTACCCGAGCCCGTAGCCGGTCCCGGCGATGTTCTGGTGAAGATGCGAGCCTGCGGTATCTGCGGCTCGGATGTGTTGTACATCTCGTTGGGCGGTTTGCCGCCGCGACAGGGCAAGATGCCGCTCGGCCATGAGCCCGCGGGCGAAGTCGTCGAAGTCGGTCGCGACGTCACCGGCATAGCCGTGGGCGATCACGTCGTGATCAACCCTATGGCCGCGCCGGGCGGCATCATCGGCAACGGTGGTCCGACCGGCGGTCTCGCGGACTACCTGCTCATCGAGCAGGCGGTGCGTGGCAGGAGTCTCGAGGTCGTGCCCGATCACATCCCCTTCGAGGTGGCAGCGCTGAACGAGCCGATGGCTGTTGCGCGACACGGGGTGAACCAAGTTGCGCCCAAGCCATCCGACAAGGTCGTGGTTTTCGGTGCCGGGCCGATCGGACTGGGCGCGACAATCGGATTCAAATCCGCTGGTGTACAACATGTCACCGTGGTCGACCTGATTCAGTCGCGACTGGACAAAGCCCTCCAAGTGGGAGCCGACGCGGTCATCAACCCCGCCGACGAAGACGTCGCGCGACGTCTGATCGATATCCACGGCCCGGGCGAGTCGATGTTCCCGGGCAAGGCCGGCACCGACATCTATCTGGACGCGGCAGGCGCACCCGCGGTGGTCAATACCGCCCTGGCCGCCGCGAAGACCGGAGCCAAAGTCGTAGTTGTCGCCGTCCACAAAGAACCGGTGCCGGTGGACTTTCTCAACGTGATGAGCAACGAAGTCACCATCGTCGGGTCGATGGGCTACCCGAAGGAAATCTTCGAGGTCACCAAAGACATCATCGCCGAGTGGGAAAAGTACGCGGTCATCGTCAGCCACACCGTGCCCTTCGACGACGTGGCGGAAGCGTTGCGGATGGCCGCCACGCCCGGTGCTGCGGACAAGGTGGTGGTCACGTTCGGCTGACGGCGTGGTATTGATTTGCTGCCCTTCAACGTGTTCCATGAATCCATGACGCGTTCCGCCGATGAGCTGGTAACCGAATTCTGCAAGCGGTGGTCGTCCCCCAACCCCGAAGAGTTGGCAGGGTATTTCACCGATGACGCCGTCTATCACAACATTCCCATGGAGCCCGTGCAGGGTCGAGAGGCGATCAAGCAATTCATCGCGGGATTCCTGGCCGCGGTTGACGGCATCGACTTCAATGTGCACCGGCAGGTCAGCGATGGCACGGTGGTGATGAACGAACGCACCGACGTGATGCGCCGCAAGGACGGCGGAGAAGTTCCGTTGCCGGTGATGGGCGTGTTCGAGGTGCAGGACGACAAGATCGCCGCGTGGCGTGACTACTTCGACATGGCAGCGATCACGAAGGCTTTTACCTAGGCCGTCAGCTAGCTAGTCAACCGGCTTGCCGGTGGCCGCAGCATAGCCCGCACGGAAGCCGAAAACCATTGCCGGACCGATGGTTCCGCCAGCACCGCCGTAGGCGCGGCCGGTTACGCCGCCCATCGCGTTGCCGGCGGCGAACAGACCCGGTATCGGCGCGCCCCTGACATGCAGGACCCGTCCGTCGCGGTCGGTCCGCGGCCCGCCCTTGGTTCCCATCGCGCCGATCGAGATCGGAACCGCGTAGTACGGCGCGGTATCGATGGGCCCGAGCGTCTTGCCGGCCAGCGTTATCGCGCGGTCGTCGCCCCAGTAGCCGTCGTATGCGCTTGAGCCACGGCCGAACTCGGGGTCCGATCCGGCGAGAACATTCTGGTTGAAGTCTTCGATCGTGCGGGCCAGCCCGTCGGGGTCGATACCGGTCTGAGCGCCCAACTCGGCCAGATCGGCCGATGCGCAGAACCAATCCGGGACCGGCTGATCGGGCTCGACGCCCAGGAATCCATAGTGCTTGTGGTGTATCGAGTCGAACACGATCCACGCCGGGTCGTTGACATAGCCGTCGCGCGGGTCGAGGTAGTGGAACGCGCCGGCCATCGAGTTGTAGTCGCAGGCCTCGTTGACGAATCGCTTGCCGGCCCGGTTGACGATGATGCTGCGCGGGCGCGTTCGCTCCAGGCGCACGCTGCGGCTGCGTTGTTTCCCGTCGATCGTGTCGCCCGGAATCCGCACGATCGGCACCCACCACGCCTCGCCCATGTTGGCCAGGTCGGCTCCGTGCGCCATCGCCATGCGCAATCCGTCGCCGGTGTTGTTGGGTGGCGAGACGGCGCCGTGCATCGGTCCGCGCAGAAAAGCGTTGACCAGTGCGGGATCCCATTCAAACCCGCCGGAGCCCAGGACGACGCCGTGCCGGGCGCGCACGGCGAGCTGCTTGCCGGCGCAGTCGATTCGAGCCCCGACAATCTCGCCGCCTTCGGCATAGAGCTCCTCGGCCCGCGCATTCGTCGTGGGCGTCACGCCGGAGTCCAGCAATCCCTTGAGCAGCCCGGCAATCAGCGCGGTGCCTGCCACACACAAGTCGGTGGTGCTCTCGTCGACCGCGGCGTGCAGCCTCGCCCGGGTTTCCGCGTCGAATCCGACGTTGGACCAGTCGGCGGGGAACGACGTGATCCGATCCCGCCATTTGCCGAGCCGCGCAAGATCGAAAGGAGCAGCGGTGAGCGACCGCCCGCCTGTCGGCCGCCCGCCCGGCAACTCGGGTTTGTAATCCGGGAAACCATCGGCGATTTCGAAATGCAAACCGCTGTGCGCCTCGACGAAGTCGAGCATCGCGGGGCCGGTTCGCACAAACGTCTCGACGAGTGCCTCGTCCATCGAGCCGAACGACTGCGCGTCGAGATACTTCAGCGCGTCATCCACCGTCAATTCCCCGTCGGGCGAGCGATTATGCGCGGGAATCCACACCACACCGCCCGAAACCGCCGTGGTGCCACCGACAGTCGCGGCTTTCTCGTAGACCGCCACCGAAGCGCCGTTGGCAGCCGCGGTCAATGCCGCGGTCAGTGCGGCTCCGCCGCTGCCGAGTACGACGACGTCGACTTGGTGGTCCCACGACGGCATAAATTCGATTCCTTCCGATTCAGGTCAGCTCAGTAGCGCCGATAATTCCTTGGCTGCCTTGATGACTGCGTCCTTGCCACGCATCACCACGTCTTCCCGGTGCGAAATCAGGTTGATGCAGGTCGGCGGTGACGGCGGCAGGCGGTGCACGGGCACAGCCAGACCGTAAGTGTTCGGCTCGATCTCGCCATGGGTGATCACCCACTCCTGCTCGCGGGCCTGTACGACGAGGTCGCGTTCTTGCGCGCGTGGCGGCATGCTCGCCAGCAGTGCGATGCCCGCGGCCCCCCGGTCCAGCGGGTAGCGGCTGCCCTCGTGGAAGGCCAGCTGATAGGCGACCTGGGTGGGCACGATCACCGCGACCGCGACCTGCTGGTCGCCCTCGGCGACGAGCAGCGAGACCGTGGTGCCGAGATCGTCGGCCAGTGCGCGCAGCGTCGGCAGACTCAGCTGGCGCACATTGCGGTCGAACGACGCACCGAGAACCGCCAAGCCCGCGGCCGGCCGGTAGCGCCCGTCCTCGCCCTTGGCGACGAACCGAAATTGGGAAAGCGTGCCGAGCAGACGATAGGCGATCGTCCGATGTACGCCGACGCCGTCAGCGACCTGTTGCACGGTGAGCCCCGACGGGGCATCGGCCACCAGTTGCAGCGCGTTGAGCCCGCGGGCCAGCGTTTGCGAGCCGGGTGCGGTGCGGGTCTGGAGCTCCGGCATGTCAGCGCACCCGCGCACGGCCCGCCTTCGCGACCTGCGCTTCCCTTGACAGACAGGCGGCTGAGAGTGATGCTCTATACATAGTGCACATTAGTGTGCGATTTTAGCACACACGATTAGCGCAAAACGAGAACAAAATTTCCCCAGCAAGTGCGAGAGAGGAATCGGTGGCCGAGCACGAGAGCGTGTGGAGTGATCTACAGGGTGTGCCGTTCGCGCAGGGCTACCTCGACGCGGGCGGCGTGCGAACCCGTTACCTGCGTGCGGGTGACCCGGCCCGGCCCGTGCTCATCTTGTTGCACGGCTCGGGTGGCCACGCCGAGGCGTATGTCCGCAATCTGGAAGCACACGCCGAGCACTTCTGGACCTGGTCGATCGACATGCTGGGGCACGGCTACACCGACAAACCCGGCCATCCGCTGGAGGTCGGCCACTATGTCGAGCACCTGATGGCCGTCCTGGACGCGATCGGCGCCGAACGCGCCCACCTGTCCGGTGAATCGCTGGGCGGCTGGGTGGCCGCCCGCGCGGCCGTCGACCACCCCGACCGGATCGACCGGCTGGTCCTCAACACCGCGGGCGGCTCGCAGGCCGACCCCGAAGTGATGAAAAGGATCATCACACTGTCCATGGCGGCTGCGGAGAATCCCACCTGGGAAACCGTGCAAGCGCGGATCAAGTGGCTGATGGCCGACAAGTCCAAGGACTACGACGATCTGGTCGCCAGCCGTCAGCGGGTGTACCGTCAGCCGGGCTTCGTCGCGGCGATGCGCGACATCATGGCGTTGCAGGATCCGGAAATCCGGGCCCGAAACCTGTTGGGCCCCGCCGAGTATGGCTCGATCACCGCGCCCACCATGGTGTTGTGGACCAGTGACGACCCGACCGCCGATGTCACCGAGGGCCGCCGGATCGCATCGATGATCCCCGGCGCGCGGTTCGAGCTGATGCCGGGCTGTGGTCACTGGCCGCAGTACGAGGACGCCAAGACCTTCAACCGACTGCATCTCGACTTCCTGCTGGGGCGCTGACAATGGCGCGCAACCGGGAGGCCCAAGAGGCGGACGTCGACGTCGTCGTGGTCGGCGCGGGCCCGGTCGGTTTGACGCTGGCCAATATCCTTGGCCTGCAAGGTGTACGCACCCTGGTGGTCGACGAACGCGAGTCGCTGATCGACTATCCACGGGGCGTCGGCCTGGACGACGAGTCGCTGCGCACCTTCCAGGCGATCGGTCTGGTCGATCGCATCCTGCCCCACACGGTGCCCAATCAGATCCTGCGATTCGTCGATGCCAAACGCCGGGTGCTCGCCGAAATGGCGCCGCCC
>DASQSQ010000080.1:0-2185 GCA_035642315.1 Mycobacterium sp. | reverse complement strand
ATCGAACTTCACCGAATCCGGCACACCGAGGCCGGTGGCGACGGTTTCGGGTGCGCCGCCGTCAAGGCTGATCCGCCAGATTTCGTTGGCGCCCATCACCGGGAAGTACAGCAAGCCGTCCGGGCCGACCTCCATCGCGTTGGGGGACGGGACATTTTCCAGCAGTACCCGGGGCGGGCCGCCGCCCAAGTCAAGTTCGAGAAGGCGCCCGCCTTCCCGGCATTCGCCGATGAACAACCGACCCTGGTGGACAGTGATCCCATTGGCCGACGGGACGTCGTCGCGCAGCACCCGGGTGTGGCCGTCGGTGCTACGTGCGCTGACCCGACCGTCCATGACCTCGGTGGCGTAAAGGTTGCCGCGCGCGTCGAAAGCCACGTCGTCGGGCGCGATGATGTCGCCGCCCTTGGCGCTGATGGTTTCCAGGCGGCCGGTGTCGATATCGAGGGCGCTGATCTGGCTGCCGGTCACCTGTGCGATGTAGATCCGGCCGTCCGGGCCGGTCCGCAGACCGTTGGCGCCGAACAACCTGCTCGGCGGGGTGAGCCGCTCAAGACGCCAGCCTTCGGCGGGAGTCGGTGAAATCCCTACACCCGAGCGCCCTTCTTGCAGCAACATTGATGATGACCTCCGGCCGGTGACGTTAGCAACCGAGTCTGGTCCAGACAATAGGTCGGGAAGGTTGTGATGACCGCACTTGACGCCCAGCCATTGGCAGAGAATCATATTCTCAATTATGCACATCTGCCTATTTTGTCCGGACAAAATCAATAGTGGTCGATAACCTGCTCAGTCTCGATCGTCGCGTGGTGGTCGTCGCCGGCGCCGCGGGGGGCGGCATCGGCACCACCGTCACCCGGATGGTCGCCGAGGCCGGTGCGACGGTGATCGCGGTAAGTCGGTCGAAGCAGAATCTCGACGACCACATCGGCCCGTTGATCGAGCAGGGCCTGTCGATCGTTCCGGTGGCCGCCGACGTCGCGACCGACGACGGTGTGGCCGCCGCGATGGAGCAAGCGGTCCGGGCCGACGGCGATCTGCATGGACTGGTGAACGTGGCAGGCGGGGCGGAGCCATCGACCTGGATGCCGTCGACCCGGGTGAACCGCGGCGACTGGCGTGACCTGTTCACCCACAACCTGGAAACCACGTTCTTCATGAGCCAGGCGGTGGCCGCAGAGTTGAAGGCCCGCAAACGTCGAGGCTCGATCGTGTCGATCTCCTCGATCAGCGGGATGAACACCGCGCCGTTCCACATCGCCTACGGCACCGCCAAGGCGGCGGTCGCGGCGATGACCCGCACCATGGCTGTCGAACTGGCGCAGGACGAAATTCGGGTCAACGCCGTCGCCCCCGGCGTTACCGCGACGCCGGCCTCACGCACTTACGTCGATGACGATGCCGAGCGCGATCGGCGCGCCATCGCCATGGGCCGGCGCGCCCGACCCGAGGAAATCGCCGGCGCCATCCTGTTCCTGCTGTCGGACCTGTCCAGCTACATCACCGGCCAAACGCTTCTGGTGGACGGCGGCCTGGACCTCAAATGGACACATCTGGACGCCGACAACACCTCACTTTTCCTCAAAGACGACTCCTTCCGAGCGGCGATCAGGAGGATGTGATGACGGATCTGACCAAAGATGTGAATTCCAAAGCGACCGAAGAACTTTCGAAACCGGCGACGATCGGTGTCGAAGCGTACATCAGCGAGGACTACGCCCGCGCCGAGCGCGACAGGTTGTGGCGGAAAGTCTGGCAGCAGGTAGGCCGCGTCGAAGAGCTGCCCGACGTGGGCAGTTATTTGACCTACGACATCCTCGACGACTCGATCATCGTGGTGCGTACCGGCGCCAATGAATTTCACGCTCACCACAACGTCTGCATGCACCGCGGCCGCCGCCTGATCGATACACCCGAGGGAGCGAAGAACGCCCGCGGCCGCGCCCGCAAGTCGTTCGTCTGCGGTTTCCACGGCTGGACCTATGGCCTTGACGGGGCGTGCACGCACATCCGCGAACAGCAGGACTGGCAGGGAGCGCTGACACCGGAGAACACCCACCTTCGACCGGTCAAGGTCGACACCTGGGGTGGTTGGTTGTGGATCAACATGGACCCCGACTGCGAGCCGCTGGCCGACTATCTGTTTCCCGCCGCGAAGATTCTCGACCCCTTTGGCCTGGAGAAC
>DASQSQ010000079.1:0-8018 GCA_035642315.1 Mycobacterium sp. | reverse complement strand
GCGGCGACGATCCGCGACGCGCTGTCTGGATCCCGCAGATCGGCAACCAGTTGCTCGACCCGACCGGCGGCCTTGAGTTCCGCCGTTGTCGCGCTGAGCGCCTCGTCTTGGATGTCGACGGCCAGCACCGCCGCACCGCGTTCGAGCAGTGCGGTGGCGATGCCCTTGCCCACACCTTGGGCGGCACCGGTGACGATCGCGACCTGGCCGCGCATCGAGTGGGGATGGGTATAGGTCATGTGACAGGTCCCATCCGAAGCGCCACGCCACGGTGCATCTCATAGGTGCTGCGCGCGCCGTTGGGCAACTCGATGAACTCGACCGGCGTCCCGTCCGGGTCCTTGACGAAAAACATTCGCACACCACCGATCTCGAATGGCTCTTGGTCGGGCGGGTAGCCGGCGTCGCTGATGCGACGGTGGGTGTCGTTCAGGTCCGTCACCGACAACGACACGTTCTGAATGCCGGTGATCCCGCGACGCGCCGGCTTCTCCCCGGCGGGCTTGGCGCCAAGTGACAGCAACTCGACCATCAAGCCGCCCAGCAAGCCGCCGACCACCCGCCCTTCTTGCTTTCGTTTCGCGTGCAGTACAGCGTCGAAAGGCTCACCGGAGATCAGGGTTTCGAAGACCACCTCCATGCCGAGCACATCCCGGTAGAACGCCAGCGCACGGTCCATGTCGGTCACCCCGATGACGAGGTGACAAAACGACACATCGTCGAGGACAGTCACCGGTTACCCGCCCGCGAGGTCGACAGCCGGTCGCCCGGCGAACAGCGGCAGGTCCAGGTAAGTCTTGATGCCGGGCCCGGCGGCGCAGACATCGGGAATGGCGTTGACGCAATGATTGGCGGTAGCCACCACACCCGGATTTCGTTTAAGCCCTTCCACGATCGTCTCCGGCTGCAGTCCCTTGAAGGTGAGGCTCACGGTGGGGTCGCCGCTGATTTCGACCTCGAAGCGTTCGCCGTGCCCACCGAAATTCCAGGCCGGTTCCAGGTTGTCCTCGCCCATCAGCCAGTTGACCGCCGCGGTGATGACCGGCTCGCCTTCGACGAGGGCCTGCCAGCGGAACCGCCGCGCGGCCACGGTTCCCGCGGGAAGTGGGAATGGGCCATAGTCGATCTCGGAGGTCGCCACCGCGACGTCCTGGATTGTCCTGATGTTCGGGTCAATGCGAAATCCCATGTGGTCGGCGATCATTCGTACTGACTGCTTGAAACCCGCCTCGAGCAGGCTGGCCATCGGCCCTTGCGTGGCTTCTTCAGGGGTACCGCCGAATCCCATGATGTGACGCACAACGTCGGGGGCGTTGTACGTGCGGATGTCGGAGAACTCCTCGGCACGCACATGGGTGACCGCCGACGACAGCGATGACAGCATGAGCGGGAATCGCTCGGTGATACCGCCGGGGTGGATTCCGGAACCGTGCAAAGTCACTCCGCTTTGCGCTGCCGCGTCGGCGACGGCTTGGTGGCGCGCGTTGCCCGGATCGGGGTATACCCAACCAACCGGGGTCACCACGTTCTTGCCGGATCGCAGAATCGCGATGACCTCGTCGTCGTTGGGGACCAGCGGGCTGTACACCACACAATCGGCATCGGTGGCGAGGACCTCGTCGATGCTGGAAGTGGCGGCAACACCCAACGCAGCGGTGCCGACGATGTCGCCGACGTCGCGACCGTTCTTGTCCGCGCTGTGCACCCAACATCCGACCAACTCGAGCTGTGGATGATTCAGCACGCATTCGATGGCGGCTTTGCCGACGCCTCCGGTCGCCCACTGAATGACACGAAGCTTGGACGGATTACTCATGCGCACACCTGCCCTTTACACGTCGACGACCGAATGGCACAGTATGTCCCGATGACAGTCACTGTCAATGAGGCGGAAGGATGGATGCGATGGGGGTCCTCGATGGCAGGGTCGCGATCGTCACCGGAACGAGCCGGGGCGTGGGCGTCGGCATCGCCCACGAGTTACTACGCGCCGGCGCCACCGTCGTCGGGTGCTCGCGCTCGCCGCTGGACACCATCCCCGGGATCGACGCCGACTGGGCGGACCGAGCCTCCCAGCAGGTCTGCGATCAGGGTGACTACCACTCGATCGACGCCATGGTCAGCGAAGTCGTGGCCGCACACGGCCGGGTCGACATGTTGGTGAACAACGCCGGCGGGACTGTGCCGGCGCCGCACGCGGAGAGCATTCCCGAACTCGTTCAACGTATCCAGGGCGCACCGCGCAGCGATGACGACTACGAACGCACGGCACTCTTTCACGCCTACGCGGTGCAGATGAACCTGATCAGTCCGCTCTGGTTTGCCATCCGCGCTTACCGGCAGATGGCCACTCAGGACGGAACCGGTTGCATCATCAACATTTCCAGCGGCGCCGGGCATCCGGCGGGATCGCCGACCCTGGTCTCCTACGGGGCGGCGAAGAGCGGGCTCAACCACCTCACCCGGTCGCTGGCCGAGGAATGGGGACCGAAGGTCCGGGTCAACTGTGTGGCGCTCGGACCGACCATGACGGAAAACTTCCGGTCGTTCGTGCTACCCAAAGACGACCCGACCGGCGAAAAGTACTTCGCCGCCGTCCCGTTACGCCGCGCCGGCGAACCCGCAGAGGTGGGCCGGGTGTGCGTCTTTCTGGCAAGCGGAGACGCGGACTTCGTCAACGGCACCACCATCGAACACGACGGCGGCATGCTGCCGGGCGTGCTCTACGACGCCGGTCTGAAGACGATCACCGACCTGCTGTAGCCGGGCTGAGGCTACGCTGCGCCAGGCCCGAATACTCGCTGAGCGGGCGGATCAGCGCATTCGAGCCAGCCTGCTCGATGATGTGAGCGGTCCAGCCGGTGATGCGGCTCATCACGAAAAGCGGTGTGAAGCTGGGGATGTCGAAGCCCATCAGGTAATACGCCGGGCCCGTCGGGAAATCCAGATTCGGCTTGATCTTGGTGGCCGCGTACATCTCGGACTCCAGGATCTCGTAGATGCCCAGCCAGCGCTGACCGTTGCGGGCCTCCGCGACACGGATCAGCGCCTCTTTCATCGTCGGGACCCGGGAGTCACCGTTCTTGTAGACGCGGTGCCCAAAGCCCATCACCTTGTCTTTGCGAGACAGCTTGCCGTGCAGCCACTCCGAGGCCTTCGACGGATCGCCGATCTCGATCATGTCGTGCATGACCGCCTCGTTCGCACCGCCGTGCAGCCGACCTTTGAGCGCGCCGATCGCCGCGGTGACAGCGCTGTAGATGTCCGACTGCGTCGACGTCACCACCCGGGCCGCAAACGTGGACGCGTTGAAACCGTGCTCGGCGTAGAGGATCATCGACTGCTCGAACGCCTCGACCACGACCGGTTCGGGCACCTCGCCGAAGCACATGTTCAGGAAGTTCTCGGCATAGCCGAGGTGGCTGTGCGGTGCGATCGGCGCCAGGCCACGCCGGCGGCGCATGTCGGCTGCCACGATAGTGGGCAGCACGGCGAACATCCGCAGCGACTTGGCGAAGTTGGCGGCCTCGGAGCTGTCGTCCTCTTGCGCGTCCTCGGCGCCCAAGAAGCTGATCGCGGTGCGCACCACATCCATCGGATGGCAGTTGTCGGGCAGCTTGGCCAACAACGACAGCATCGAGCGGTCCAGCCGGCGGCTGGCCCGCTCGCGCTGGCAGAACAACGCCAACTGGCCGTCCGTCGGCAGTTCGCCGTGCCACAGCAGATAGGCGACCTGCTCAAAACTGCAGTGGGCGGCCAGATCCTGCACCGGGTAGCCGCGGTAGGTCAGCGAATTGGTCTCGGGCACCACCTTGGAGATCGCAGTGGTGTCGACGACGACGCCGGCCAGCCCTTTGAATATCTTGGTTTCGGCGCTCATTTCGTTGGTCCTTCCACGGTGAAGTTGAAGATGTCGTCGTCGAACTGGTTGTAGTCGGCGTAGCGCAGCAATTCGTAAAGCCTATTGCGGTGTTGCATCCGATCGAGCACGCCGGATTGTGTTCCCGTGGCGTCGATTTCGCGTAGGCCGTCCTCGACGGCGAACATCGCCAGCCGCAGCGTCGTGACCGGGTAGATCACCACGTTGTAGCCGATGTCGGTCAGCTGCGAGGTGGTCAGCAACTCCGACTTGCCGAACTCGGTCATGTTGGCCAGCAGGGGCGTCTCCACCGCGGCGCGGAACTTCTCGAAATCGGCTGGGCCGGTTAGCGCCTCGGTGAAGATCAGATCGGCGCCCGCGGCGGCGTAGGCCCGTGCCCGCTCGATCGCGGCGTCCACACCCTCGATGCCCGCGGCGTCGGTGCGGGCGCAGATGACGAAGTTGGGATCCCGTCGCGCGGCGACCGCCGCGCGCAGCCGCTTGACCATCTCCGCGGTCGGGACAACGGCTTTGCCGTCGAGGTGGCCGCACCGTTTGGGGTTGACCTGGTCCTCGAGATGACAGCCGGCCAGTCCGGCGTCCTCCAGCAGCGTGACGGTGCGGGCCGCGCTCATCGGTTCGCCGAATCCGGTGTCCGCGTCGATCAGCGTCGGCAGGTCGGTGACGGCCGCGATCTGCGCACCGCGCGCGGCGACCTCGGTCAGCGTGGTCAAGCCGATATCGGGCAACCCGAGATCGGCTGACAGCACCGCACCCGAGACGTAGACGCCCTCGAATCCGATCTCGGCGACCAGCTTGGCCACCAGCGGCGAGAATGCGCCCGGGAAGCGTTGCAGCCGTCCGGAATTCAGCCCGGCCCGAAACGCCGCCCGCTTGTCGGCGGCGCTGGATGCGGCCCCCAACAGCCCGGTCATCGGAAGATCCCGGACGGGATGGTCGGCGCCTTGTCCAGCACTTCGGGCAACACCCGCACGTTCAGCGCGGCCAGGTCGCCGCCCTTGAGGTCGCCGACGTGCTGCACGGCGTCCAGGAACCGTTGCTGCTCAGCGGGGTCCACCACGCCGTCGGCGAGCTCGGTGAACTTGCCGATGTACTGTTCGCGTGCGAACGGCCGCGCGCCCAGCGGATGCGCGTCGGCGACGGCCAGCTCGTCGGTGATCACCTCGCCGCTCTTCAGGGTCACCTCCGCGCGGGCGCCGAACGCCTTCTGGGCCGGGTCGTTCGAGTGGTAGCGGCGAGTCCATTCCGCGTCCTCGACGGTGGAGATCTTGTGCCACAGCTCGACCGTGTCAGCGCGGTGCGCGCGCTCGGGGGCATACGAGGCTTCGTGGTTCCAGGTTCCGTCCTGCAGCGCGACGGCGAAGATGTAGGGCAGCGAGTGGTCCAGCGTCTCACGCGACGCGTCCGGGTCGAATTTCTGCGGGTCGCCGGAGCCGGTGCCGATCACGTAGTGGGTGTGATGGCTGGTGTGCAGCACGATCGTCGCGATCTGGCTGAGGTCACCGATGCGCTCACGCAGCCGGCGAGCGAGGTCGATCGGCGCCTGGCTCTGGTACTCGGCCGAGTGTTCTTTGGTGTAGGTGTCCAAAATGGCGCGCTTGGGTTCACCGGGTCCGGGCAGCGGGACCTCATACGTGTGGTCGGGACCCGACAGCAGCCAGGCGATCACACCGTCCTCACCCTCCCAAATTGGCGCGGGCGAACCCTCACCGCGCATCGCGCGGTCGACGGCCTCGATGGCGACCTTTCCGGCGAGCGCGGGCGCGAAGGCCTTCCAGCTGGAGATCGAGCCCTTGCGGGATTGCCGGGTGGCCGTGGTCAGGTGCAGCGCCTGGCCGATCGCCTGGTAGATGGTGTCGACGTCGAGCCGCAGCATGGTGCCCAGCCCGGCGGCCACCGACGGGCCGAGGTGCGCGACGTGGTCGATCTTGTGCTCGTGCAGGCAGATTCCCTTGACCAGGTCGACCTGGATCTCGTAGGCGGTGGCCAGGCCACGGATCAAGTCGGCACCGCGCACGCCGAGTTGCTGTGCGACCGCCACCAGCGGGGGGATGTTGTCGCCGGGGTGAGAGTATTCGGCGGCCAGGAAGGTGTCGTGAAAGTCCAGTTCACGCACCGCGACGCCGTTGGCCCAGGCGGCCCATTCGGCGGAGTAGCTGCCGTCCACGCCGAACACCGTCGCGCCCGGGCGGGCTCGGTGCGCCAGGGCTTGCTGACGGGCGGTGGTGACCGGCCGTCGCACCACCGATGCCGCGCTGACCGCCGAGTTGTCGATCATCCGGTTGATCACCATCGCCTCGGTCTCGGCCGGTACCGGGACCGGGTCGGCCGCAACCTGCGCAATCTTGTAGGCCAGGTGCTCGGCAACCGGAAAGTCGTCGGCGCTGCGGTGGGTCCGAACCGAATGGATCAACATAATCCGCACACTATGCAAATTCCGTCGCTTTGAAAAGCCCCTGTACATGCGTAATTTTGTGTCCTCGTCCGCCACAATTTGCGAATGTTGCGAAAGCCATCCGGAGTAATGTGTCAGCGGTGGCGAAGATGTTTTCGGGTGCCCGGTTGCGGCGGCTGCGAAACGAGCGCGGGCTGAGCCAGGTCGCGCTCGCCCGGGCGTTGGACCTGTCCACCAGCTACGTCAACCAACTGGAGAACGACCAGCGGCCGATCACCGTGCCGGTGCTGCTGGCGCTCACCGAACGGTTCGACCTGCCGCCGAATTATTTCTCCTCCGATTCCGACGCCCGGTTGGTGGCCGACCTGTCCGATGTGTTCACCGCCACCGCCGCCGACGACGCGGTCAGCGGCGCCCAGATCGAGGAGCTGGTTGCCCGGATGCCCGAGGTCGGCCGAAGCCTGGTTGCCGTGCATCGGCGGCTGCGGGACGCCACCGAAGAGCTCGAGGCGTATCGCTCACGCGCGATCACGGAAACGTCGCTGCCGCCCGAGCACCCGATGCCATTCGAGGAAGTCCGCGACTTCTTCTACGACCGCAACAACTACATCGGCCAACTCGACACCGCGGCCGAGGAGATGTTCGCCGCGAACGGAATGAAGGTCGGCGGGCTGGACATCCAGCTGTCCGCGCTGATGCGCGACCAACACGGGGTGAGCGTTGCGATCGACGGCGAGCTCGGCGAGCACGCCAAGCGCGCTTATGACGCCGAAACCCGGGTGCTGCGCATTGCGCAGTGGCTGCTGCCGGGCCAGCGCGCCTTCCAGATCGCGACCCAACTGGCCTTGCTCAGCCAGTCGGAGCTGCTGTCGGCAATCGTGGCCACCGACCATCAGCTCACCCCCGAGTCCCGCGGCGTCGCTCGAATCGGGCTGGCCAATTATTTCGCCGGCGCATTTCTGTTGCCGTACCGCGAATTCCATCAAGCTGCAGCAGAATTGCGCTACGACGTGGACTTGCTCGCCCGCCGCTTCGAGGTCGGCCTTGAGACGGTGTGCCACCGGCTCTCGACTTTGCAGCGGCCACAGAGGCGCGGGGTGCCGTTCATTTTCGTCCGGATCGACAAAGCCGGCAACATCTCAAAGCGCCAGTCCGCCACGGCATTTCACTTCAGCCGGGTGGGCGGCAGCTGCCCGCTGTGGGTGGTGCACGACGCCTTTGCTCAACCCGGCCGGATCGTCACCCAGGTTGCCCAGATGCCCGATGGCCGTTCGTATTTCTGGCTCGCCAAGACCACCGCGCCCGAGGGTCAGGGTTATCTGGGCCAGCACAAGAGCTTTGCTATCGGTTTGGGCTGCGACCTGATTCATGCCGACAAGCTCGTGTACTCCACCGGAATCGCGCTGAACGACCCGAGCACCGTCGTCCCGATCGGTGCCGGTTGCAAGATCTGCAACCGGCCCGCATGCCCGCAGCGTGCGTTTCCCTACCTCGGCAGACGCGTCGTCGTCGACGAGAACACCGGCAGCAGCCTGCCCTATTCGTCAGTAACTGAGGCACAATCGGTGTAACTTGCAGCTGGGATCAGCCATGCCAGATGTCGACTATTGCGTTGTCGGTGCGGGATTCGCCGGTTTGACGGCCGCGCTGCGGCTGAAGCAGGCGGGCTGCTCGGTGGCCCTGCTGGAGGCCCGGGATCGAGTCGGCGGGCGCACCTACACCGAGGTGCTCGCCGACGGGTCG
>DASQSQ010000078.1:0-5941 GCA_035642315.1 Mycobacterium sp. | reverse complement strand
ACGGTATGCGGTCATGCAAACCCGTTCGCCGATCAGCTCCCGCCGTGCTTGACCTGGTTGAACGGCACCCCGATCCCTTCCACGCTCCAACGTGTGACGCGTCATCGAGTTGCGCGCCGAATGTTCGGGTTGATCAGCCGTCCGTATGAGACCAACGACCCGTGTTGCTTGAGGCGCTGGGTGCGAATGCCCACCTCGTAGCCGAGGATCTCTGTGATGCTCCCAAGCTGATCGGTGAGGTACATGTAGAGGTCCTTGGCGTCGCGGCAGATGGCGATCGCCATAAGGTTTTTGCTTCCGCTGATGGCCGCCGCGAAGGCGATGTGCTCGTGGGCCGCGACCCTTTCCCCGACGCGGTGTACGTGTTGAGGCGCCACCGTGAGCCAGAGCATGGCGCTGAGGTAGTAGCCAAGTCGCTCGGGGAGCACGTCGACGTCGTAGAGCAACGCAGCCGACGCTTCCAATGTCGCGAGACGCCTGCGCACTCGATTGTTCGAACTCTGCGTACAACGTCGACATTGCGTGCCACCTCCGTCACTTAGCTCGTTTATGGCGCCGGAAGCGACGGTACGTTCGGACCGGCGACCGCGCTGTAAAGGAATCGTCAAGACGCCGTTGAGAACTCGCAAAGGCCAGGCGGAAGATAGTCACTCACACCCGGCGCACAGGCTTTTTCCAGTTACCGTGCAGGAGTTGGAAATCACATTGCGCCGGAGTAATCGGTTTGCAACCGATTCGTTTGTCGCCGAAATGCTTTCGTGGACGCTGTTTTGGCGACTAGGCCGACTCAAGTGTTGTGGACTTGCCCGCCGCGACTCTCGCGGCTAAAGCGGCCAGTTTCTCGTCCAGGACCAGTGCGGCCGCTCGCAGCGGCGGGTTGTCATCGATGACCATGAGCGACGACGGTTTGATGTAGGTCAGGCTGCTTCGGTTGTGGTCTTCTTCCAGGACGAGCATCTCCACGGGTGCGAACAGCCCGGCGGTCAGGTCATGCCGAAGCATCGTGATCGCGATCAGTGGATTGCCGAGGATGGCACGCAACGCTTTGCGGTTGATCCCGGCCGTCTGTAGCCATTCGCCGTGGTCAATGAGGTGCATCAGCATGAACTCGCTGGAACCGAGATGGCGGGTGATCTCGGTGGCGAACGATCCCCAATCCTCGAAGAAAGCGGCGGGGAGATCGGTTATCGGCTCCGGATTCTCGCCGATCTCCGAGAGCAATGCGGCGACGGCCTGGTCATACGTAATGTCGCTGTCGATGTGTATCCGAACGCCATCGAATCGGGTTTGCCGAGTATCGGGGGATGACACGGTCGCTCTCCTCAACATCTGCTATTCCCAGCGATCCGGGGAATCACAGGCCTAACAATTTCGGCACGATTCTAGTGTCCGCCGGCGTCCATGAACGCCTTACGTCTGTGAATTAGCAAAAAGTTCAGGCGCCGTCGGCGGAGCGCAGCGCCTGGCTCGACGCAGCGAGCGTCGACCTGATCAGGTGCGGCTGTGCTTGACCTGGTTGAACGGCACCCCGCGATCGGCGGCGTATTCGCGCGGAAAGCCCAGTACGCGTTCGCCAATCACGTTGCGGGCCATCTCCGTCGTGCCGCCGCCGAGCGCCGCGGTTTGCCGCGACAAATAGCGTTCGCCGACGAAGAGCAACTCAGCAGGCCCGTCGACGACGCCGGCACTGCCGGCGATCGCCAATGCGGTGTCGATCTCGAGAGCAACTTCCTCGGCCTGGAAAAGCCGGATCAGCGAACCGGCCGTCGAGGGCAGTGAGCCGTCCAGCACGCCGCGGTAGATGTGGTCGATCAGCTGCTGCCACACCGCGCGATGCGTCAGCGCCCGGCCGGCCGCTTCCCGCACACGCTCGTTGTCGGTCAGCCCGGCCGCCCGGACCATCGCGGTGTAGTCGGGTGGCTGTTCCTGATTGTTCTCGCTCCCGCTACCGCTGGCGAACTCCGAGCCACCGCCGACGGCACGCCGCTCGTGATACAGCTGGCGCGATGCCACCTCCCAGCCCTTGTCAACGTCGCCGACCACCGCGGCGTCGCCGACCTCCAGGTCGTCGAAGAATTCTTCGCAGAACTCGGTCGACCCGTTCACCTGCTTGATCCGGCGCAGCGTGATGCCCGGGCTGTCGATACGCACCAGAAACATCGTCAGGCCTTCGTGCTTGGGCACGTCCCAGTTCGTCCTGGCCAGCAGTAGTCCATAGTCGGCGGCGAAAGCTCCGGTGCTCCACGTCTTGGCGCCGTTGATCACCCACGTATCGCCGCGCCGCTCCGCGCGGGTGATCACACCCGCCAGGTCGGAGCCGCCGCTGGGCTCCGAAAGCAACTGGACGAGCACCTCGTCGCCGCGCAACGCCGCCGAAATGTGTTGCCGTTTCTGTTCTTCGCTGCCGGTGTCGAGGATCGTCGGGCAACAGATGGTGAATGTCGGGGTATTGAAGATCAGCGGCATTTCGTAGCAAGCGCTTTCGGCGTCGAACGCCTTTTGATACTCGATACTCAGACCGAGTCCGCCGTACTCGGTGGGGAAGCAGATCCCGGCGAAACCGCCGTCGTAGAGCCGTCGCTGTAATTTGCGGACGTGCTGCCATGACGCCTCGTCGCCGCGATCGGCGTAGGGCGGGTCATTCGGGTCGTCGATACGCGGCATGTTGTCGGCGAGCCACGCGCGGGCCCGCTCGGCAAACGCCGCCACCGATTCGGTCATGACGGCAGCTTGCGTGAATGCATATGACGTCTCCCGAGAGTCTTACTGGCCTAAAACGGTAATGACGTTACCACCAGGGTGACCTCGTCCTGCCTGGGATGTCAGCTGACCTTTACCCTGCGCCGGCTCCGCCGTCGGCGGTGGCGGTGACCACGACGCTGACGGTGCTTGCGCCGGCGTTCGACGCGATGACCAGTTCGGGGGCGTCGGGTGCCGAGACAACGTGTCCGCCCACGACGCTCACTTCGTAGCCGTTCGGGAACTCGACGGCCGGCACCGACATGGTGGTCTGCGAGCCGGCGGCGAAGCTGCCCAGACCGTCGGCCTCCTCGGTGGAGTAGCTGAAGTCGAAGGTGCCGTTCTCGAACGAGAAGGAAGTCGGGGTGCCCGAAATCACCTGCGGGTACGGCTCGGCGAGCGTGTCCAGGTTCGCGGTGTTGACGTTGTCGCCAGTCGGCGGCGAACCGAGGTCGTATATCAGCGACTCGATGCTCGGCGGAGACGCGGTGGTAGTGATGTCGTTTTCACCGGTGAAGGCCCACTCTGTCCAACTGATCAGGTCCTGATTGGCCTCATCCATTGGGTCGGCGATATCTGCCTGGGTGTTGGTGGCTCCGAACTCGGTCATGAATGCCGGGATGTCGTTGGCCTGTGCATACGTCTCCGCCTCATTGATGGGCAGTTCGGCCAATGTCCCGGGAAGATAGTCATGGAACGACAGCGCGACACCCGACGTATCGACCGTCCCCAGCGTGAGGGGCAGCCCCACGCTGCCGGAGATCACGTCCGGTTCGACGAAGATTGGCGTGGTCGGGTCGACGGCGCGAATCGCATCCGCCGCTTGGTTATAGAACGGGGTCAGCTCCTGAGAGTCGAAGAACGAGCTGCCCAAAAGCGTCGACAACGTCTCTGAGCCCGGCGACGGTTCGTTCATCACCTCGAAGCCGGCGACGTCGCTGTTGCCGTTGAAGGCGTTTGCCAGGTACTCCACCATCTGCGCGTAATTGTCTTCTAGCCCAATACCGTTCGGTGCGTCGGCATTCGACCAGAACGAGTCCCAGGCCTGAGTCTCGGCGGGATCGAAGAATTCGTTCAGCGGGAAGGGCAGTGAAATGTTGGATGCATCTCCGCTCTCGGTCGCCCATGCTGGCGCCCCTTCACCGCCGAACGCACTGCTATACGCGTCCTGATGGATGTCGATGATGCTGTAGATGTTGGCCTGGCCGAGGGTCTGCACGGTCGATTCGATCGATTGCAGGTACGCGGTGTTGAAGTCACCCGGCTCGGGTTCCAGCGCGGCCCAGTCGATGCCCACCCGCACCACATTGAAGCCGTTTTCTTGCAGGAACTGCGCGTCGGCACTGTTAAATCCCTCGGCAGCCGGCTCATAGGGCGACACCTTGACCACCAAGTTGCTTCCGTGCATTTCGACGACTTGTCCGTCGCTGTTGGTGAAGGAGGTGCCGGTGGTGCTGATGGCTGAAAGAGATCCTTCGGCACCCGACGAGCCGCTGCTACCCGTGCCGAAGTCGCCGACCATGCCGTGGAGGCCGAGCACGCTGGAGTCGCCGCCGGCCCCACCGAGAGCGGGCAAACCGTCGGGCGCGGTGCCGTCGCCGGCATTGCCGCCGTCGCCGCCGTCGCCCAGGAAGGATCCACCCGCGCCGCCATCGCCACCGTTAGCGCCGGTGCCTCCGTCGCCACCGATCCCGCCGTCGCCGATGAACCCGGCGTCGCCGCCATTACCGCCGGCGACACCGGCGTCGTCGCTGTTCCAGCCCGGGCCGCCGTCGCCGAATAACCAGCCGCCGGCACCACCGCTGGGATCAGCTTCGGTCCCGGGTGCGCCGTTGCCGATTACATCTGACCCGGACACCGAGTTGATGAAGCCGACCACCTGCTGACCGACGTTGCTGTTGATCCAGTCCTCGAGGGCGGTGTGCGTCGGCGTGTAGACGAACTGGTTGAACAGATCGGAGAAGTCGGGGGTCGACGCCGCTGCCGTAGCCGCGGAAGCCGCGCTGTCCGCGGCGACCGTCGGATCGAAGCTGGCTGCGAGTGCGCCAAAATCCGCGCCCAGGGTGGGGTCGAGGCCGGAGAGCGCACTGATGATGGGGTCGACGATCACGTCGAACTCGTCGGCGTTGGCCGGCGGCGCCGCGACCAACGGTGACAGGCCGAAGGCGAAGAATGCCCCCGCGGTCGCTCCGAGACCCAGTACACGACGACGAGTCATCTGGCCCTTCCTAAGACATGCATCGGCTTGCAGGCGGGCGCGATTCAACCTAACAAATTACTTAGAAACAATCTAGATTTTCCTGAGCAGCGGGGCCTAGATCTTCAAATACCCCTTGTCGGCGGGAATCTGAGCCGCTGTCACCAGCGATGACGCATCGCTGGCGAGCCACACCACAATGTCGGAGATCAGGTCCGGGGCGGCGAGCGATTCAGTCGGGAGCGCGCCCGGGGAGAAGCTGTGAATGTAGTTCGGGTGGTCGGCGAACACCTGATACATCGAGACGTCGTTGCCCATCGGGGTGTCCGTGCCGTACGGGTGCACGGAGTTGA
This sequence comes from Mycobacterium sp., assembly GCA_035642315.1. Classification (GTDB taxonomy): domain Bacteria; phylum Actinomycetota; class Actinomycetes; order Mycobacteriales; family Mycobacteriaceae; genus Mycobacterium. Next base: position 652 of record DASQSQ010000078.1, on the reverse strand, counting down.
CCCGGATGCCGAACTCGCCGAGTTCCACGGCGAGCGAGTTGGTCAACCCGACCACCCCGAACTTGCTGGCGCAGTAGTGGCCGCAGCCGGGAACGGCCTTGATTCCCGCCGCCGAACTGATCGTGATGATGGACCCGCCGTTGCCGGCCTCGATCATCGGCGGCACCACCGCCTTGATCGTGTTCCACAGCCCGGTCAGGTTGATGTCGAGGGTGTCTTGCCACTGTTCGGCCGAAATCTCCCACAGCCGGCCCCAATTGAGCACCCCGGCGTTGGCGACCACGATGTCCAGGCGGCCGAACTGCTCGATGGCGTCACCGACCACACGCTGCTGACCGGCCGCGTCGCGGACGTCGACCTCCGAGGCAAGGATCTTCCGGCCCTCACCCTCCACCAGATTCACCGTCTCGGCGAGGTCCTCCGGCTGCGACGGGGGATAGCCGTTGTGCGCGGTGACCGGCCTGCACGCGTCGATCGCGACGATGTCGGCGCCGGCCCTGGCCAGCCTGATGCAATGCGAGCGACCCTGGCCGCGGGCGGCGCCCGTCACGTAGGCAACCTTGCCGGCCAACGGGAGATCGGAAGTGGTCATGCCGGCAAGCGTAGGCGCCCGCCGCGCTTAGCCGCGGCGGGGCCGGGTCAGCGTGAATTG
>DASQSQ010000077.1:0-6941 GCA_035642315.1 Mycobacterium sp. | reverse complement strand
ATGCGCGATTCGACCAGGTAAAACTGTCGCTGGACTTGCCTCAGGCGGTTTTGTTGTAAGCCTCCGGATCGCTCGGGCCGCCAACGCCTCTCGGTGAATCCAGTGGTCAGGGGACAGTCAGGGCGGTCGATGGGCACGGCTGGTGGCGGCCTGTGGATCCCGTGAACCCTTTTCCGCCGCAGGGAATTGACGTCCAAAATTCCGGAATTAAAATCCAAATGTTCGAACACTTTATCTGAAAACCGCTGAGAGCGGGAACGTCAAACATGATCATTTATTGCGCGCATATACAGTTTTTATTGGGAGCATTTTCGTCCTATAAGTACGGAAATATTGCTCCAGTTGTTCTGCCCGTACAGCTGCGTCGGAACTTTTTCGCCGGAGCCGATGGACTCGGTGGCGGTAGATTGGTAGCGCCATGACGCGTCCTGACGAACTGACCGAACTGACCGAACTGCGGGTGTCCGATGCCGACCGCAACGGCACGCTGCGCCGACTGCACAATGCGGTTGCGCTCGGGCTGATCGATATCAGCGAGTTCGAAGAACGCTCGTCACACGTCTCCTACGCCCGGACCCGCAGCGAGCTGGACAGCCTCGTCGGTGACCTCCCAGGACCGGGGGCGATCGTGACCTCTGCGGCCGACCGGGTTGAACTGCGCGGCTGGGCCGGCTCGCTCAAGCGTCACGGCGAATGGACCGTGCCGACTCGGCTGGCGTTGGTGCGTCGCATGGGCTCGGTCGAGCTGGACCTGGTCAAAGCGCGATTCGCCGGGCCGGTCGTTGTTATCGAGCTCGACATGCGGTTCGGCTCGGTCGAGATCCGGCTACCTGACGGGGCCAGCGCGTCGATTGACGACGTCGAGGTTTACGGAGGCAGCGCCAGCGACCGCCGGAAGACCCCGCCGGCCGAGGGCACCCCGCATGTGGTGCTCACCGGCCGGGTGGTGTGCGGCTCGGTGAAGGTTAAAGGACCACGACGGTCGTTGCTGCGTCGGCGTCGGCGTGCTTGAGCACACGCAATAACAGATACGCTGGTCGCTATGCCTGTTCGTTCCGCCCTGTCTGCTGGCGTGCTGTCGCCGACACTGCCGGTGCCCAAGTCGATCCCGCGCCCGGAGTATGTCGGCAAGCCGACCGCGCGAGAGGGCACCGAGCCGTGGGTGCAAACACCCGAAGTAATCGAGAAGATGCGGGTCGCCGGGCGTATTGCCGCCGGCGCGCTCGCCGAGGCCGGCAAGGCGGTCGCGCCCGGCGTGACGACCGACGCGCTGGACCGCGTCGCGCATGACTACATGGTCGACCACGGCGCCTACCCGTCGACCCTGGGCTACAAGGGTTTTCCGAAGTCGTGCTGTACCTCGTTGAACGAGGTCATCTGCCACGGCATCCCGGACTCGACGGTGATCGAAGACGGTGACATCGTCAACATCGACGTGACCGCCTACATCGACGGCGTGCACGGTGACACCAACGCCACGTTCCTGGCCGGCGACGTCTCAGAAGAGCACCGTCTGCTCGTCGAGCGCACTCACGAGGCGACCATGCGGGCGATCAAGGCCGTCAAACCGGGCCGTTCGCTGTCAGTTGTCGGGCGCGTCATCGAATCCTACGCAAATCGATTCGGCTACAACGTTGTTCGTGACTTCACCGGTCACGGCATCGGCACGACGTTCCACAACGGACTGGTCGTGCTGCACTACGACCAACCCGCCGTCACCACGATCCTCGAGCCCGGTATGACGTTCACCATCGAGCCGATGATCAACCTCGGGGCGCTGGACTACGAGATCTGGGACGACGGCTGGACCGTGGTCACCAAAGACCGCAAGTGGACCGCGCAGTTTGAGCACACCCTGCTGGTCACCGAGTCCGGCGCGGACATCCTCACCCTTCCGTGACGTGAGCGGTGCGCTGCTGGTTGCCGGCACCACCTCCGACGCCGGGAAATCGGTGGTGGTCGCCGGGCTCTGCCGACTATTGGCGCGCAAGGGTATCCGGGTCGCGCCGTTCAAGGCGCAGAACATGTCGAACAATTCCGCGGTCACCGTCGAGGGCGGTGAGATCGGCCGAGCCCAGGCGATGCAGGCTCGCGCGGCCGGTCTGGAACCAAGCGTGCGGTTCAACCCGATCCTGCTCAAGCCCGGCAGCGATACGACCTCGCAACTGGTGATCCGGGGGCAGGCCACCGACTCGGTCACCGCGGCCGAGTACTGGTCGCATCGCAACCGGTTACTCGATGTCGTGCTCGACGAATTGTCGCAGCTGAGAACCGAATTCGATGCGGTGATTTGCGAAGGCGCCGGATCGCCGGCCGAAATCAACTTGCGGGCAACGGACTTGGTCAACATGGGTCTGGCACGCCCCGCGAACCTGCCGGTGATTCTGGTCGGCGACATCGACCGCGGCGGGTTGCTGGCACATCTGTTCGGGACGGTCGCGGTGCTCGAACCCGACGACCAGGCGCTGGTCGCCGGGTTCATCGTGAACAAATTCCGGGGTGACGTCGCATTGCTGGAGCCGGGATTGCGGCAGCTCGCCGAGCTCACCGGTCGCCCGACCTATGGGGTGCTGCCGTACTGCGAAGAGCTCTGGCTCGACGCCGAGGATTCCGTCTCGGTGCTGGCCCACGGCGTCATCGGTAGGCCACAACCGCCGCGCGGCTCAGACTGGCTGAGGGTCGCGGTGCCGCGGCTGCCGAGGATCTCCAACTCCACCGACATCGAAGCGCTGGCTTGCGAGCCCGGCGTGCTGGTGCGCTGGGTCAGCCAGCCTGCCGACCTGGTCGATGCCGACGTCGTCGTGCTGCCGGGCACCAAGGCCACCGTCGCTGACCTGGGCTGGCTGCGTGAGCGCGGGCTGGATGAGGCCATCTGTACGCATGCTGCGTCGGGGCGAACTGTGCTGGGTATCTGCGGTGGATTTCAGATGCTGTGCCGCTCGATCGACGACCCGGTGGAAAGCCGGTCGGGCCTCGCCGACGCGATGGGGATGCTGGACGCCGACATCGTGTTCGCGCCCGACAAGGTGCTGCGCCGGTGGGATGCATCGCTGCATGGCTACGAGATCCATCATGGGCGGGTGGCCCGCTGCGCTGAGGCCGGGTGGTTCGAAATGGACGGAAGTCCGCAGGGGTATCAGCACGGCCGGATATTCGGAACCCATTGGCACGGCCTGTTCGACAACGACGACTTCCGGCGCCGGTGGTTGACCGATGCCGCGGCAGCAGCCGGCCGGGATGGGTTCGTGGTTGCTGACGACATTGATGTTTCAGCGCGGCGAGGTCGCCAACTGGATGTGATGGCCGACCTGCTAGACGCCCATCTCGACGTGGACGCCGTCATCGCGTTGTTGGACGATGGCCCACCGTCGCGGCCGACAGTCGTCGCCGCGTGCGAAAATTAACGCTAGGCAAGCGTTTTCAAAAATGCCATTCCTTATTGTCGCTGTCGTGGTCGCAAGTGCAGCGTCAGTTCTATGTTGCGAGAACGTTTCCAACTGAAACTGTGTTAACGAACTGCGCGAAAACGGCCCGCGCGCGGGCCAATTGAATGTAACTTGCATTAGTGCTCTCGACGATGATGACAACCGTCGACGGGTTCCCAATCCAGGTCAGTGACACCGGTCCGGACCAGGGCTCCGTTGTGGTGATGTTGGGTGCCGCGCAACGCGCGCCCGCCGCCTACGACGCGGTGTGTGAGCGCCTGCATACCGCGTCGCTGCGGACGATCGTCGTCGGCCCGGACCCACGCCTGACACCCAAGTCGGTGGTGGGCATCCTCGACTCGCTTGACATCAGTTGGGGCGTACTGGTCGGCGATCGTGTCGGCGGGGAGCTGGCCTGGGAACTGGCCGCGACCAGGCTGGACCGTTTCACCGGTCTGGTGGCCATCGATCGCGGGCATCCGCGGGTCGCCGACGCCACCGGGGTGATCCGCGACGATCACTGTCCACCAGTCGAGATCAACACGACCGCGCTGGTCAGCACGCCGGCCGCGCAGGCGGTGGCTCGCGCCAGCCAGCGGTTTGTTTATGGCGATTACCGCGTCGTCGAGTTGCTCGCCCGGCGCAACGCGCACGAGTCGACCGCCCAGTTGGCTGCCGAGATCGTCCTGCGCACCAGCACCTGGTGACGGAAAACCATCGCACTGGCGGCCATGCGCCGTTGTCGCGTGATGAGCTCGGGCGGCTGGTTGCCGCCGGTGATGTCGACACCGTGATCGTCGCGTTCACCGACATGCAGGGCCGGTTGATGGGCAAACGCGCGTCAGGGCGGTTTTTCGTCGACGAAGTGGCCGAGCACGGCGCCGAGTGCTGCAACTACTTGTTCGCCGTCGACGTGGACATGTCCACCGTCGACGGCTATGACATGGCTGGGTGGGACAGCGGGTACGGCGACATGGCGATGCTGCCGGACCTCACCACGCTTCGGCGCATTCCCTGGCTGCCCGGCTCGGCGCTGGTGCTGGCCGACTTGGCGTGGCACGACGGCAGCCCGATCGAGCCCGCTCCGCGTCGCGTTCTGCGCCACCAGCTTGACCGGCTCAATCAGCGTGGCCTGCGCGCTTTTGTCGCCACCGAACTGGAATTCATGGTGTTCGACGACACGTATCGGCAAGCCTGGGCCAACGGCTATCGCGGGCTGACTCCGGCCAGTGACTACAACATGGACTACGCATTGCTGGCCTCCGGCCGGATGGAGCCGTTGTTGCGCGACATCCGGCAGCAGATGCAGGGTGCTGGTCTGCACTGGGAAGCGTCCAAGGGCGAGTGCAACCTGGGTCAGCAGGAAATCGGGTTTCGTTACGACGAGGCGCTGGTCACGTGTGACAACCATAGTATTTACAAGCACGGGGCTAAAGAAATCGCCGACCAGCACGGCAAGGCCTTGACATTCATGGCGAAATACGATGAGCGCGAAGGCAACAGCTGCCACATCCACATTTCACTGCAGACGACGGATGGCTCGGCGGCGTTCGCCGATGAACGCCAGCCGCTCGGCATGTCGCAGACGTTTCGCAGCTTTGTCGCAGGGCAGTTGGCCACGTTGCGCGAGCTGACGATGTTTTACGCGCCGAACATCAACTCCTACAAGCGGTTTGCCGACCGCAGTTTCGCGCCTACCGTGGTGGCGTGGGGATTGGACAATCGGACCTGCGCGCTGCGTATCGTGGGTCACGGCGACAATATGCGGGTGGAATGCCGAGTGCCCGGGGGCGATGTCAACCAGTATCTGGCCGTGGCGGCGCTCATCGCCGGCGGGCTGCACGGTATCGAGCGCGGCCTGCCGTTACCGGAGCCGTACGCGGGCAATGCCTATGAGACCGGCCAGGACGACGCCCAACGGCTGCCCGGCACACTGGACGAGGCGGCGACACTGTTCGGCGCGTCAGCCGTCGCCCTCGAGGCATTCGGGAAGGACGTCGTGAGCCATTACGTCAACAACGCCCGGGTCGAGTTGGCCAAGTTCAACGCGGCGGTCACCGACTGGGAGAGGGTGCGCGGTTTTGAGCGTTTCTAGCCCGCCAGTCATTGGGCTGACCACGTATCTGAGTCAAGCGCAGACCGGCGTGTGGGATGTGCCTGCCAGCTTTCTGCCTGCCGTCTACTTCCAGGGCGTCACCGCGGCCGGCGGGGTAGCCGTGCTGCTACCGCCACAGCCCGTGGATCCCGACATCGCCGAGCGGGTGCTCGACGGCCTCGACGGGCTGCTGATCACCGGCGGTAAGGACGTCGACCCCGCCGCCTACGGCCAGCAGCCGCATCCGGCCACCGACGAGCCGGGTCGTCAGCGCGACGCCTGGGAGTTCACGCTGCTAGGCGCGGCGCTCAAGCGTGAGTTGCCGGTGCTCGGCATCTGTCGCGGCGCACAGGTACTCAACGTCGCGCTCGGCGGGACGCTGCATCAGCATCTGCCGGACGTTCTCGGACACAGCGGACATCGGGCCGGCAACGCGGTGTTCAGCAAGCTGCCGGTGCGCACGGTGCCAGGTACTCGGCTGGCCGCGCTGGTCGGTGAATCGGTCGACGCGCAGTGCTATCACCATCAGGCCGTCGCCGACGTCGGTGAGGGCCTGGTCGTCGGCGCGTGGGATGCCGATGGCGTGATCGAGGCGCTGGAGCTGCCCGGGGACGGCTTCGTGCTCGCGGTGCAATGGCATCCGGAGGAGAGTCTGGACGACCTTCGACTGTTCTCGGCGATCGTCGAGGCGGCGCGGGCATATGCGAGCGGACGGGTGAGCTCATGACGCGCGCCGCCGACGATGCAGAGCGAAGCGATGAGGAGGAGCGGCGCCGATGAGCATCGATTTGAGCAGGCGGCTGGCCGGCAAGGTCGCCGTTGTCACCGGCGGCGGCGGCGGTATCGGCCTTGCTTCGGCGCGGCGGCTGCACGCCGAGGGGGCCACCATCGTCATCGGTGACATCGACGAGAAGACCGGTAAGGCGGCCGCCGACGAACTGGGTGGGCTGTATGTCGGCGTGGACGTTTCGGACGAGGCTGCGGTCAACGCGTTGTTCGACTCCGCGGCGGACAGCTATGGATCAGTCGATATCGCGGTCAACAACGCGGGCATTTCGCCACCCGACGACGAGCTGATCGAGAACACCGAGCCGCCCGTGTGGCAGCGCGTGCAAGACGTCAACCTGAAATCGGTGTACCTGTGCTGCCGGGCGGCGTTGCGGCACATGGCGCCTGCGGGCAAGGGTGCCATCGTGAACGTGGCGTCGTTTGTCGCGGTGATGGGATCGGCCACCTCGCAGATCTCCTACACCGCGTCCAAGGGCGGTGTGCTGGCCATGTCGCGTGAGCTCGGCGTGCAGTTCGCCCGGCAGGGCATCCGGGTCAACGCGCTGTGCCCCGGGCCGGTGAATACTCCACTGCTGCAAGAGCTTTTCGCCAAAGATCCTGAGCGCGCGGCACGACGGCTGGTGCACGTGCCG